>JAGQJP010000327.1 GCA_020430585.1 Myxococcales bacterium
ATCACAACGTCTCTCATCCCTCACCTCCAAAAATGGTAGTCGTCGTTTCGACGCACCGCGTCGCTGTTTCTCATACCACAAAACCGGGGCAGGCGGCAAAGGAGAGCGCGCAACGAGAGGTCAATCGGGGCGGCGGCGGGTCAAGCCGAGAACGACGGCGATCAGCAAGCAGATCAACACCAACGTTCCGATCGGGCCGCTCTCGGCGGCGCCGACGAGCAGCGCGAGGTTCGTCGTGGCGCTCATCGTCCACCTCCTCTCACCAGCTGCCGAACGCGACCGACAGCGTCGTGAGAAACTGTGTATCACTCTTGAGATGCAGGCTCTGCTGGACCATCCAGGGCAGACGCACACCCGCGCGCCACTCGAGGCCGATCGTTCCGAACTTGAACTGGAATCCGAAGCCCGGCTCGAGAAAGAGCGCCGGATCGCCGTTGCCCGAACACATCCCGATGTGCGTGCCGACGAAGAACTCGACCCAGCGCCGGATCGGCACGACGTAGTCCGTCGCCAGCGCCGCCCCGCCGACGTGTACACCCTTGCCGAGGAGGTTGTCGTAGAACAACATGCCGCCGATGCGGAAGTCGGGGCTGAGGTAGAACAGCGCGCCACCTCCGAGGCTCACGGTGCTGGTACCGAGCGAGCTCGCCGCGTACCCAGAGTAAATCTGGGCGACGTAGCGCGTCGGGGTCTGAGCGAACGTCTGGGCGCCGACGAAGAGAACGACGATACTGCCGAAGATCGCGACGAAACGTTTCATGGTCCCCCTCCTGGTGCTGCGGCGCGGCATTCGGCCGGCCGGAGGAACACCGTCCAAGAGAGCAACATCGGTGCCACTCCACGCCGGAAACCCAACAAATAACCTGTGCAATATCGATATATTAGATAACGGCCCCGGGGACTGTCCAGGAACGGACGATCGAGGCCCGCCGATCGGCTATCCAAATCTGGGCGACCGTCCAGAAATGGACAGGTTCTCGCGGTTTCGCTACGATGATTTCAATGGTCGATCGTGACGAACGTTATCCGGGTGCCCGCCGCCCGAACCAAGTCGGAGCCGAGGAGCAGCGCGTCCACGAGCGCCACGACCGCTTCGCCCGGGAGGTGATCGAAGGCCTCGACGTCTGCCCCTTTGCACGCAAGTGCCGAGAATCGGGACGTTTCCACCGACGTGTCTTCTTTCCGAAAGGCGATCGGCCGACCGCGGCAGAGATCGCCGCTGCCCTCGACGAGCTGGTGCGCGAGCATTCCGACTGCGAGATCGCGCTGATGACCTTCGTCGTCGACGCGACCCATCGCTTTCACGAGCTCGCGGGCCTCGAAGCCTTCGTGTCGCTGCTGCGCGCCGCCTGGGACGAGCTGGGCGGGCCACGCTACTACTTCGTCGCCTTTCATCCCGCTCACAGTGAGGGCGATCGCGGAGGGCCGATGACCCCCGACCGCTTCGTGACGCTCTTGCGTCGGACGCCCGATCCGACGATCCAGTGTGTCAACGCCGAGATCCTCGACACGATCTTGCGACGCTCCCACCTGGCCGCCCAGCGTCGGATCGAAAAGGACGCCGAGCGCTCCGACGACCCGCGCCTGCGCGAACTGATGAGGAACCTCGTCGTGCCCGACCCAACGCTCTCGGACGACATCGCCCAGCGCAACTTCGACGCCTTCGCCGGCGGCGAGGGGCGTGAGCGACTCGAGCGGTTGCTCGCCGAGATCGCCGAGAGCGGCCGATCCGATCGCGGCGACGGGAAACGCGAGGGCTGACGAGACGCGATCCCGACCCATCGCCAACAGCCGCGACGGCGGCACGGCGCGACGCTCTCACTGAGACTCGCGGCGGCAGAACGCGACGCTCTCAGTGGCGGGCGAGCAGCGACAGCGCGCGATAGGCATCGACCGTGTCGGCCAAGCGGCTCTCCAGGGTCCGAAGCGGTGTGTCCCAAAGCGCCGATGCGCGGGTCGTGTCGCAATGCCAGGAGCCGACCGTCGCCTCGGCGAATTTGTCAGCGTTGAGCGGAGTCGGCCGGTCGCGCCAGCGCCCCAACGCTTCGGCGAGGCGCGAGAGCCGGCCGAAGAGCCCTTTGCCAATCGTCACGACGCGCACGCGGGGGCGACCCAAGGCGGCGGCGATCATCCGACCGAACTGCGCATACGTCGGCTGATCGTCGTGGGCTACGAAATAGACGCCCTCGTGGCTGAGCTCCGCTCCGCTGGACAGGCGCGCGCCCCGCTCGCCGACGGCCTGGAGAAAGCGGGCGAGATCGTCGACATGAATCGCGGAAATTCGTCGCGGCTCGGAGCCCGGCACGAGGTGAATTCCGCGCTCGACCGAGCGAAAAAGCTTGAGCGTCGTCGGATCGGGCGCGCCGAATACCATCGGCGGCCGCACCAACGAGAGGGGGACTCGCCCGCTCCACTCGGCGAGGGCGCGGTCGCAGGCGAGCTTCATCTGTCCGTAGCGCGAGATCGGGAGCTCGGCATCGCTCTCCCGCCGCGGCACACCATCCTGGCTCGGCCCGTGCGCCGCCATCGACGAGACGACGACCAGCGTCGGTGGCGTGGTCTGCTGAGCGCACGCTGCCGCGATGTGACGCGCGCCGCGGAGATTGTCCGAGAGAAAGGTCTTGCGCCAGGGCGCCTTGAGCAGCGCCGCCGTATGGATCACGAGGTCGACGCCATGGGCCGCCGAGGCGAGCGACGCCGGATCGGTGATGTCGCCCCGCACCCAGTCCACGTCGAGGAGCAGATCCGTCGGCCGTCGCCGCACCATCCCTCGCACGTCGAGCCCTTCGCGCACGAGGTGGCGCACCAGCCGCCCCCCGATGAAACCGGTCGCCCCGGTCACCAACACCTTCATCCGACCCCTCGTCCTCTCTTCCCGACCCGCCTCACCGGCCCCGACACGCGCCTTTGGCTCGAGATACGCCCCACCCTACCGCGCCCGGCGGTCGAAATCAATCGATGTCGGCCCTTTACGCGCGCGTTGGCTTTCGCTATGCTGGTCCACCAGACCACCGCGACGAGGACATGATGACCCGTCCGTATCGAATCGCGCTCTTCGGCGCCACCGGCTTCACCGGAATCCTGGTGGCCCAGTATCTTCACCGACAGCTCGCTGGCACGTCGCTGACCTGGGCGATCGCCGGACGCAACCCGGACAAGCTCGAGGCGCTCCGACGTCAGCTGCGATCCGACTCGGGCGCCGAGCCCGCCGTGCTCCGCGCCGACGTCAGCGACGCGGCGTCGCTGCGCGCGCTGGCGTCCCAGTGCGACGTGCTGATCACCACGGTCGGCCCCTACGAGACGCACGGCGAGGTCGTCGTCCTGGCCTGTGTCCGCGAGGGGACGGACTACGTCGACATCACGGGCGAGCCTCCGTTCGTCGAGCGCGTGCGTGTGCACTACGGCGACGAGGCCCGGGCCAAGAAACTCCGCATCGTCAACTGCTGCGGATTCGACAGCATCCCGCACGATCTCGGTGTCTACTACACGATCAAGCACTGTCCCGCGGGCGAGCCCGTGACGGTCGAGGGTTTCGTCGAATTTCACGGCGGCGTCTCAGGGGGAACGTGGCACTCGGCGATCGGCATCCTCTCGCGCTACTTCGAGACCCGCGGGAGCGCCAAGAATCTACGCCAGAGCGCCGATGGCCGGACCGTGCGCTCGAGTCAGATCCGCGTCCGCCACGAGCAAGAGGTCGACGCCTGGGTCGTCCCTCTCCCGACGATCGACCCACAGATCGTACGCCGAAGCGCGCTGACGCTGGAGGAGTACGGACCCGACTTCCGATACGGGCACTACCTCGCCGTGCGCTCGCTGCCGATGCTGGCCGCACAGGTATTGGGAGCGGGCGGCGTTCTCGCGCTCAGTCAATTCGAGGCGACGCGCAATCTGCTCTATCGCGTCTACAGTCCCGGAGACGGTCCCAGCGCAGAGCAGCGCGCGAAACACTGGTTTCGCGTGACCTTCGTCGCTCAGTCGCAATCGGCGCGGATCCACACCCGCGTCTCCGGCGGCGACCCGGGGTACGACGAGACGGCGAAGATGCTCGGCGAGGCCGCTATCTGCCTGGTTCGCGACCGTGACCGTCTACCACAGCGGTACGGCGTGATAACGCCCGCCGCGGCGTACGGCGAGGTGTTGATCGACCGCTTGCAGCGCGCGGGTATCCGCTTCGAGTTGCTGCCCCACGCCTGAGGCGCACCTGCGGCGCCGTCAAATGGTTGCCTCCCTGCCGCGATCTGGCTATCATCAGCGACGGAGCCATCATGACCGACCCCGATCGCCTCGAGATCTCGCTCTTCGGCACGCTCACGTTGCGACGTGGCAGCGAGGATCTGCCGCTCATCTCATCGAGCGACGCCAAGAATCTGCTCGTCTTCCTCGCCCTCAACCGTGGACGACCCCACCCGCGCAGCGTGGTCGTCGGTCAGTTCTGGGAGGACCTCGCCGAGAGCCGCGCCCGTCGAGCGTTGAGCCAGGCGCTGTGGCACCTGCGCAAGGCCCTGCCCGAGGCGCTCGATCTGGCGCCGCGGGAGATCGCACGCGCGCCGGCAGGGCAAGAGTGTATCTCTCGGTGGTCGCCGTAACATCACAAAAAAAAGCAGATCGAGGCGCGACCGAAGGTCAC
>JAGQJP010000328.1 GCA_020430585.1 Myxococcales bacterium
AGAGCCATCAGCGATAGCGCCTTGAAGTACTTCGCACCCGGCCGGGGCTCACTCGCCACCGCCCGATCGAAGAGGGCGATCGCCTCGCGATGGTGGCCCTTTTTTTGTGCGCGCAGGCCCTTCTTGAAGAACGTCGCATAGTCCGCGTGGGCAAAAGGGGCGCTCGTCCACGAGAGGATGAGGAGAATCAGGAACCAGATCGATCGCTGCATACGTGGCCTTGCTCCCTACCAGATCTTCGGGGGCTTCTTCGTTTTCTTCCGGCTCGCCCGCCGTTTCAGCGTCACGACGAGACGCTTCTTCTTCAACATTCGAGCGAGCTCGAGATTCACGACGCGGTTGATCTCGTGATATCCCTCGAGCTTGAGCATCAACGTCGCCCGTGGCTTACCTGAGCTCAGGCTCAGCAGAGCTGGCGTCTCACCATTGTCGGTTCCGTCGACGTACAGCCGAGCGCCACTCGGCTTCGAGATCACGATGATCGAAACGACTTTCGCACTCGGAGGTGGCGTTTTCGGCTGACGGATCTCCGCCGTCGTCGTTTTCGGCTTCGGCGTCTTCTCGCTTGTCGTCGGCCGCTTCTCCGTCGTTTTCGGCGGCTTCGGTGTCGCCGTCAGCGGCACTGGCGCTGTCGGCTTCACTGTCGCTCCCGGAGAGCCCTTCTCGTCGTTCGGTGAGACCGTGTGGGGTGTTCGGTTCCCCACGACCGTCGGCGGTTTCGTCGTCCGCCGGGGACCCGGGCCGGGGGCGTTCGGTCCGAGCGTCCCAGGGGAGGGGTCGTCGATCGATGACGTTGGTCCACCCTCGACCGTTGGTCGGGGATCGCCGGCGTTCGGTCGCACTCCGTTCGGTGGCATGGGCTGCAGGCGCCGCGGATCCGGCGTCGACGAGCCCTTGACGACCGGCTTCGGCTCGTTCGGTCGCTTGGACGAGGTGCGCCACGGGTGCCAGACGATCAGCACCACGACCGCCGTGGCGAGGAGCGCGGCGGCGACCACCCAGAACCGGTTGCCTCTCAGGCCGCCGAAGTCGAGTTCGCCGCTAGCCTCGCGCTCTTCGGCGATCAATCGGTGGTGCTCGGGCGTTCCGGAGATCGTCGGCGTCGTGCCGTCGAGCGCCTCGTCGCCGCTCGGCAGCGCGCCAGGGCTAGCCGAGAGCGTCTCGGCCTCTCCCGTCGGCGGCCCGTGGTCTGGCGTCGGCGTGTTTCGCGCGCCGAGCTTGCCCGAGCTCTCTGGCTCAGGCGTTTCCAATGCCGCTGGCAGCTCTGCGACAGCCGGGCGCCCGAGGAGCGTCGCCGCTTCGGTCGGTGTGTCGACCGAGACCGGCGTGTTCGTCGTCCCCCGCTGCGGCGGGCCAGGCGCCTCGAAAGGCTTCGTGCCTCCCGAGCGAGCGCTCTCGAGGGGGACACCGCTCGTACGACGTCTGGTGACAGCTCGAGCCTGAATCGCCAGGGCGACTTGGCTCAGCTCTTCGGCGAGATGATACGCATCGGGGTGGCGATCATCCCGCTCGCGTGCAAGACACGCCATCACGATCCGGTCGAGCCCCGGAAAGTCGCCGATCTCGGGCATGATCTCGGCGGGCTCCGACGGGCGGTCCGTGAGGTGGGCCTTCATGAAGGTCAACGTCGTGGTCCCCTTGAACGGGAGCTCGCCGACGAGCATCAGGTAGAAGACGCACCCCAGCGAGTAGATGTCGGTTCGACCGTCGATCGTTCGGTCCTGTCGCCACTGTTCGGGCGACATGAACGGTGGCGAGCCGACGAACGCGCCGGTCTTGGTCCGCACCGTCTCGTCGTCGAGGATCTTCGCGATCCCGAAGTCGAGCACCTTCACGCCCTCCTTTCGACCGAAGCGCGTGAGCATGATGTTCTCGGGCTTGATGTCGCGGTGGATCACGTTCTCGTCGTGCGCGCAGGCCAGCGCCTCGGAGAGCTGAATCATCATCGGCAGCGCCCGCGACGGCTCGAATGGCCCCTCTTCGGCGAGGGCGTCGGCGAGCGTCTGGCCGTCGAGGTACTCCATCGCGATGAAGAGCGAGCCGCGATCGTCCTGCCCATAGCTGAAGACCGTGACGATGTTGGGATGGATCAGCCGACTGACGGCGACCGCCTCTTGCTGGAAGCGGCCGAGCATCTCGCGGTTGACCAGGTGCGGATGGATCAACTTGAGGGCGGTCGGACGATTGGTCAGCTCCTGTCGCGCGAGGTAGACCGTGCCCATGCCGCCTGCGCTCAGCATGCGCTCGACATGGAAGCCACCAATTGTGCGCCCAATATTAGGGTCGGTCGGCTCGATCAGGTTCGCCATCGTCGTCCTTCGGAGACTCCTATCGTACCCGATCGCCTTTCGTCGACGCAACTGCTGCTGTGCGTCGGCGCGGACGCGTCGCGCGATCACCCCGAGGACAGGGCAGCACGGCAGCTTCGCCGATCACAAGGGATCGCGGGCGAAGGCGACGGGCGTTCTGGCCGCCGTGATGCCCGAAATGCGAAAGACGCGGATCTCGCTCACGCCGCGCAAAACGACCTCACCGTTTCCCACCACGAGCTGAGAGAAGTGATCGCGCCCGTGCTCGAAGCTTCGGTAGACCGTGCGGATCGCACCCGCGCCGTCGAGCTCCCAGAGGTGATGGCCGTCCGAGGCGAAGATGGTCCCGTTGGCGCAGGTCGCGACCAGTCGCACGCCGAAGGGAGCGCTGCGCCAGAGCAAATGCCCTTCGGCCGATAGGGCGTAAATCGACTCGGCGGCGACGATCAGCGCGCCGTTCTTGGCGACCACGGGCCGCCCCAGGATGACCTGGCGCCCCTGCAGCTCAGGTAGGCGGTAGAGCCAGCGCGTCACGCCCGTACCGGCGGTGATCCCGTAGATCCGCGTCCGAAGGCCAGAGATCGCCAGCGTCACCACTTCGGCGGACTGCGGCGTGAGCCAGATCGCGTGGTCACCTTCGGCGATCGGGAGCTTCCGGCTCCAGCGCGAGGTCAGCGTCGACCGCTCGAGCGAGCTGACGACCCATTCACTCCCCAGCCGGCCGGCGACGAAGATCGTCGTCTCCGTCGCGTGAATCGTCGCTTGTGTGATCGCGGGCAGCGGAATCTTGCGCGAGTGCGAATGCTCGTCGATACGCAGCAGGTCGCGGCCGCTCTGAACAAAGATCTCCTGGCCGCGCGTCGCGACAAG
>JAGQJP010000033.1 GCA_020430585.1 Myxococcales bacterium
ACCCGCTGGCGCTGGAGGTCCGGGTGTTCGACGGGAAATCGATGCCCTTGGCGGAGAATCCCGGTCCGCACCCGAGTGGAATCGCGACCACTCGGGATTGAGCGTGTGCGTCGTCGAGTCCCGACCCGACGTTCCGTCACTCGAGGGGGATATGGCCCCAGATGTTGTCTCCCGCTCGGTCCATCGGTTCGACGGGGCTCTCGTGGGCGCTCTTGACCATCTCCTCCAAACGATCGAGCCCGAGCCGTAGCTGCTCGATCTCCGGTCCGAAACTGAAGCGCAGGTAGTTGGCGAAGCGCGATTGGCGACTGAAGCGTCGTTGGCCAGGGTTGACGTCGAAGAAGACACCGGGGACAGTGATCACCTTCTGGTCGAGGGCCCGCAGGAAGAAGCTCTTGCCGTCGTTGAGCCCTTTCGGGAGATTGTCGACACAGCCCCAGACGTAGAACGCCCCGGCAGGCGCGATGTCGACGCGAATTCCCATCGCCATCAGGCGCCGCAGCATCAACTCGCGTTTGCCCATGAAGTGTTTGCGGATCGCCTTCGCCTCGGCCTCGGCGTGTTCGAACTGCAACAGATCGAGAGCGGCGAGTTGAAGGGGATGCGACGCTCCGCCGTCGAGAAATGACCCGACGCTCGAGACCGCGTCGATCACCGATTTGGGGCCGATCGTCCAGCCGATCCGCCAGCCGGGGTAGCGCCAATTCTTGGTCAAGCCGTCGAGGATCACCACGGGATCGCGGTTGACGTCCTCGACGTACGCTGCCGAGCTGACCGAACCGTAGGGGCTCGCCGCGCCGTCCCAGATGTAGTGCGAGTAGAACTCATCGAAGAGCAAGAACGAATCGAGCGCCCGGGCGACGCGGACGTATCCCTCGAGCTGGCCTCCGCCGATCAGCTTGCCCGTCGGGTTGGCCGGATTGGAGAGGAGCACGGCGCCCAGGCCGCGATGCACGATCTCGCGCTCCAGCTCTGCGGGCGAGCAGACGTAGCCGCGATCCGGATCGAGGGGGATCGGGATCGGGTTGAAACGCTCGAAGATCTCGAGCAGCTCTTCGTACGCCGTGTAGTCCGGCAGGAAGTGTCCCAGGTGCGTGCGACCGAGCGCGGCGGCGAGGCGCGAGAGGCTGAGACGACCACCACTGGCGATCGCGACGTTCTCGGGGCCGTACTGGCTCTTCATTCCGCGACGGTAGCGCCGATTGTAGAGCTCGGCCACCGCGGCGCGCAGCTCGATCACCCCGCCGACCGGCGAGTACTCGTGTTGCTGGACGCTGATCGTCACCGATTCCACGCGGGACGGCGAGTCGGGAAGTTGCCCCGTCTCGGGAGCGCCCTGTCCGAGGTTGGCCCACTCCGGGTCTCCATAGCGGAAGCCGCGCTTGGTCGCTTCGGACATGACGAAGATCACTCCGGTCTTCGGCACCTCGCGGAAGGTGCGATTCGGAGTCGAATTCAGTTG
The DNA here is from genome assembly GCA_020430585.1 of Myxococcales bacterium. Lineage (GTDB taxonomy): Bacteria > Myxococcota_A > UBA9042 > JAGQJP01 > JAGQJP01 > JAGQJP01. The sequence goes on from JAGQJP010000033.1 coordinate 1,463, forward strand.
GCTCATTGGATTCCCCGATCCTTCTGGTCTCCGTTCCTCACTATTGCTATCATCAAACTCGATTCGACGCGTGGCGTCAATTTCCCGTGCGTTCTGGCGCGTCGCAAGGGGCCGGCGACCCGAGAAGGTGCAGTGCGAGATGAGCGGCGATTACTACCGGGAGTTGGAGCACGCGCACACGGCGTGCCACCGTGACGGTTGGCGCTACGGTCTCGAGCAGCAGTTTCGCTTCGAGGCGGTTCTCGACGTCGCCACGACCGAGGATCGCACGCTGCTCGATCTCGGTTGCGGTTCCGGCGACTTCGGCCGCTGGATCGCCGACGACCGGGATCCACCCCTCGGCTACGTCGGAGTCGATCGTCGCCCGCCCCGCGGCGCCGAGAGCGACGGAGGCCCGACGAGGCCACCATCCTCGATCGTCATCGCCGATTTCTTCCTCGACGCCCTTGCGCCCGCCGATCTGGTCGTCGCGATCGGCGCGCTCGTCGACGGTCGCCGCCGGACGGATCTCGATCGCTATCGTCGCCTCAATCAGCTTCTCGAGCGTTGCGTCACGCTGGCCCGGCGCGGCGTGGCGGTCTGGATTCTGCGCCAGGAGCGACTCGACGCCAAGCCCGTTCGCGACCCGGCGCTCTGCGGGGCATCGGAGGCGGAGCTCGAGGCGTTCGCCGCCGGTCTGCGACGACGGAACCGAAGCTGCGAGGTGACGATCCGCGCCGATCTCCTCCAAAGCGAGTACCTCTTGCTCTACCGTGACGGGGGGCTTCCGGCGGTGAGGGGTTGCGATCAGCTGATCGATGCGGTATGTAGCAAACTGGCACCCGCGGCGCCGTCGCCTCTCGAACGGGTGCGATTGCTGCTCGATTGCGGTCGCCTCGAAGCGGCGGAGCGATCGCTGCAAACCATCGGCGGTTCGAGTGGCGAGGCCGAATTATTGCGGGACCGTGCGCGGCTTCAGCGAGCCAGGTCGGGGATTTTGCGCGATGGATGATATTCGAAGCGAACGTACGAGCTGGGCGCCGCGATCGGACGCGACGACGAACCTGTTTCTGGCGGGCGTGATTTGGGTCGCCGTCGGCTGCGGGCTCGCCATGGCCGGAACGCGCTGGCTCTTTGAGGACTTCGGGCTGGGCCTCGGGTTCGCGCTCGGCGTCGTCCTCGGTAGCCTTCTCGGCGCTCTCAAGTTCCGTTTCGTCTTGACCAAGACCGCTCACCGCGTTCGCGATCGAATCAACGCCCGGGGCGACGGGAAATGCGTCGGCGGCATGTTCAGCTGGGGCACCTGGGGCTTCATCGGCGGAATGATGCTCCTGGGCAACATCCTGCGTCGCCTCTCGCTTCCGCTCTACCTCCTCGGCGCGGTCTATCTGGCCGTCGGCGTGGCGCTGGCGGCGGGAAGCTCGATCTACTTCGGCGCCTGGCGGGACCGTCGGGGATCTTGAATTTTCCTGCAGTATCAGAACATTAGCGCGACACCCTTCGTTCGACCCGAAATCTCCGGTAAGATGGACGTCGAGGTGGCTTCGTCGACATGCGGTTGGAATCACACTTTCGAGCGTCCGGACGTTTCGAGCTGCTGCGCGAGATCGGGGAGGGTGGCAACGGCATCGTGTTCGAGGCGGTGGATCGCGAGGGCGGCCAGCGTCTCGCGCTCAAGAGCCTGCGGCGCCTCGACCCGCAGGCGCTGTATCGATTCAAGCACGAATTCCGCGCGCTCCAGGGTTTGCAACATCCGAATCTCGTGCACCTCGGCGAGCTCTTCGAAGAGGAGGGGCATTGGTTCTACACGATGGAGCTCATCGAGGGGGAGGATTTCCTCGCCTACGTGCGCCCCGGTGCGATGTCGACGAGCGCCAACCCCGACCACTCCACGCTGCCATCCCTCGCTCCGTTGAGCCGTAGCTTCGTCGACATTCCTACCGACCAGGTCCACCGTGAGGTGCTCTATGACGAGCAGCGCTTGCGCAGCTCCCTCGGGCAGCTGGCGACAGCGCTCACGACGCTTCACGCGCTCTCCAAGGTGCATCGGGACATCAAGCCGACCAACATCCGCGTCTCCCCAGAGGGGCGGCTCGTGTTGCTCGATTTCGGTCTGTTGACCGAGACCTCGGGCTTGCGCGAGTCCAACGAGATGCAGATCGTCGGAACGGCGGCGTACATGGCGCCAGAACAGGCCGCTTCGAAGCCGGTGGGCCCGGCGGTGGACTGGTATAGCTTCGGCGTCTTGCTCTACGAGTCGTTGACGGGGCGCCTGCCCTATACGGGCACGGCGGTGCAGATCTGCATGGACAAACAGCGCTTCGAGCCGGTTCCGCCGCGGGCGTATGTCCCCGACGTGGCGCCGGACCTCGATTCGCTCTGCGTCGAGTTGCTCCGCTTCGATCCGCGCTCGCGCCCCTCGGGCGAGCAGGTGCTCAAGCGCTTGGGACTCGCTCCCGCCAAGGGTGTGACACGAATCTCGACCAGCGAGTACTCGCGCACGGGGGTCTTCGTCGGCCGCGATCGCGAGCTCGACGTCCTCCACCGCGCGTTTCAGCTCGTGCAGAGCGGCGAGGCGATCTCGGTGCTGATCCACGGAGAGTCGGGGATCGGCAAGAGCGAGCTCTTGCGCCACTTCTCCAATCAGATCACCGACGAGCAGGGCGCCACCGTGCTCTATGGACGCTGCTATGAGCGCGAATCGGTGCCGTTCAAGGCTTTCGACGGCGTCGTCGACTCGCTCTCCCGCGTGCTGCGTGGAATGCCGCGGAGCGAGTCTCTGGGGCTGCTCCCGCGCTATGCGGCGCTTCTCCCTCGCCTGTTCCCCGTGCTCGGCCGGGTCAAGGCCTTTGCCGAAGCGCCGGTGCTGCGGACCCAGATCGACGATCCCCGGGAGCTGCGTCGTCATGCCTTTGCCGCGCTGCGCGAGCTGCTCACGAGGCTGGTGAGCCACAGGCCGATCGTCGCTGTGATCGAGGACATTCAGTGGGCGGATCGCGACAGCCTGCGCCTCCTGAGCGAGCTGACGCGGGCGCCGGATCCGCCATCGATCTTGCTGCTGATGACCTCGCGTGTGGCACCGACCGCCGAGGGGTCCACCGCGCAGATCGCTCAGCTGTTGAGCGGTCGGCTGCAATCGTTGCAGCTCTCGGGGCTCGAGCTCGACGCTGCGGCGCAGCTCGCCTCGCAGCTGTTGGTGCGTGCAGGCCTCGAGGACGACCGTGGACCGCAACTGGCCAAGGAGGCCGCCGGACACCCGCTGTTCATCGACGAGTTGGCGCGGCATGCGGCGGTGCCGGGAACGTCGCGCGGCGAGGGGACGATTCGCCTCGACGACGCGATTCGGGATCGGATCTCCCAGCTCGATCCCGACGCGATCTTGTTGATCGAGTTGGTCTGCGTCGCCGGTGAGCCGGTCTCCCAGGAGATCGTCCTCGACGCTGCCGAGCTCCCGTATCATGAGTTCGCGCGCCAGCTTTCGGTCTTGCGTGTGGCGCATCTGGTTCGCGGCGGCGGGGCGCGGGCGACGGACCGCGTCGAGCCCTACCACGATCGGATTCGCGAGGCGGTGCTGGCGACGATGACCCGCGAGGGACGTCTCTCGCGGCATCGGCAGCTGGCGGTGGCCCTCGAGAGCAGCCGGCTCGCCGCCGAGCAGCCCGAGCTCCTCCTGCGCCACCTCGAGGCGTCGGGACAGACCGACAAGGCGGCGCGCTATGCCCAGCAAGCGGCCCGACGTTCCTATCGCGCCCTGGCCTTCGATCGCGCCTCTGAGCTCTACCGGATGGCGATCCGTCTCGGAAACTACGACACGGCCAGGCTCCGAACGCTACAATACGCCGTTGCCGACTCTCTGGCCCATGCCGGACGAGCGTCGGAGGCCGCCGACGCGTTTCTTGCCGCCGCAGAGGACGCCGATCCGAGTGCGCGCCTCGAGGCGATGCGCAACGCCGCCGAGCAGTTCCTCTGCTCGGGGTACGTCGACCGCGGCCTGGGAATCCTCGAGCGGGTCCTCGGTGAGGTCGGGCAGGATCTTCCGCGCAGTGGATCCCGCGCGCTGGCGGCGCTGGCCTGGCGACGATTGCGGCTGCGACTGCGGGGATACAAGTGGGAGCCGCGCCACGAGAGTCTGATCAGCGCTCACGACCTGCGCCTCTCCGACGTCTATCGCACCGCGTCGATCAGCCTGGCCTTGATCGACCCGATCGTCGCGCGTCACTTCCAGACCCGCGGCTTGCTCTTGAACCTGCGCCTCGGCGAGCGGGCCCGTACGATCGAGTCTCTGCTCTACGAGGTCGCCTTTCTCGGAGCGCCGAACGTATCGAGCACTCGGCGTGCGCGGCGGTTGTTCGCCGAGGTCGCGCGCGAGGTTCGGGCGCTCAAGGATCCGCGGCTGATCGCGATCGGCCTGACTGCCGAGGGGATCCTGAACCATTTCGCCCAGGATCTCGACCGCGCGGCGCGCCGTTTTCGCAAAGCCGAAGAGATCTACACCGAGCACGCGATCGGCGACTGGTCGCAGATCAACGTGTTGCATACCTTCCGCACGCTCAACCTGCGGCGCACGGGCGAGGTCAAGCATCTCGGCCAGCTCTTCATTCCCTATCTCCGAGACGCCGAGCGTCGGGGTGACCGCTTCGCCGAGACGACGCTCCGTCGGGTCTGTAGCCTGGTCTGGCTCGCCCGGGACCAGCCCGAAGAGGCGAAGCACCAGCTGGAGCTCAACGAGTGGATGCCGATCAGCGCTGGCGTCCATCTTCAGCACTATTGGGAGCTTTTGGCCCGCGGCGAGATCGCACTCTACGAGGGCCAGGCGGCGCAGGCCCTCGAGCGTCTGGCCGAAACGTTTCAACGGATCCTCAGCTCGACGATCGGGCGCACGATCCAGACCTCGCGTCTGGAAACGATCTGGCTCCTCGGTCGAATGCGACTGTCCTGTATCAAGAGTAACGATCCCGGAGCGCTGGCGCCGGTGGTCGAGTGCGTTCGTCGGCTCGCCCGAGAGAAGGGGGCCTACGCGCAGATCTGGGCGGCGATGCTCGAGGCGGGTGTCGCGAATCGGCTCGGGAACAGCCCGCGTGCGACACAACGCCTGCAGTACGCCAGCGAAGCCGCGGAGGCGGCGAGCTTCCGCCTCTGCGCCGCGGCAGCCCAACTCCGGCTCGGCGCGCTGATCGGCGGTGAACGGGGGGTGCATCTCGTCGCGGCGGCGACCCGCTTCTTCGACGAGCAGAAAGTCGCCGCTCCCCGTCGTTTGACCGACGTGATGTGCCCCGGCTTCGAGTGAGCGCTGGGTCGCTGTCCTCGACGCTGGGCGGGCGATTTTCTCTTGCAGAAGGCGCTCGCCTTCGGCGATGATAAGTCCTGAACAGGATCAACCCACAGTCATCATGAGCGAGAGTCCGATTAAGCCGAAGAAGGCCCAGAAGGTCGACGTCCCCTCTGAGCTCCGAGATTTTCTGCGCGAAGTGGAAACCCAGCTCAAAGAGGCGGGCGACGACGCGTTCGAAGTCGGAGAGGACATCGTCCAATGGGACAACGCGTACGGCGGGCGGCTCGAGAAAAACCGCTTCAGCTTTACGTTTTTTCCCGACGACGCCGGTCTCGACCGCTGGGAGCTGCTCCTCGACCGCAAGCAGCTGACGGCGATCGCTTCGGGAAAGACCAAGAAAGTCGAGCTCTTCTCCTGTGAGTCTCCCCTCTGTGGCAATCGCTTTCCCTCGGCGGACGCGGTCTGTGAGGACTGCGACGGGCTCTTCGAGCACGAAGACGCGGACTTCGAGCCGGAGTCGCTCGAAGTCGAGCCGATGCTGATCTGGGGTCTCGAGCCCGGCGAGGCTCACCTGTTGGACGGTGAGGCGCAGCTCGACGAGTTGCTCGATCTCTTCGCCCGCCTCTCGCAGGTCGAGCAACCGAAGCTGGTCCGGCTCGTGCGCAAGAACGGCGATCGCATGATCATCGGGCAATTGCTGGAAGAGGCGTTCCTCTGCGCGATCTCCGAGGACATGGACTCGCCACTGCCGGTCCACGCGACGAGCATCGGCAACGACGCCCAGGTCGAGACGACGATGCTGCGCGACCTGACCGAGCCGATCTCGTTGATGTTCAAATACTTCATCTCGGCGAAGGCGGCGCGACAGGCGATTCGCCTCTTCTTCACCAACGGCGAGCTCTCGCCCGAGGTCACCTGGGAGCAGTCGGTACCCGGCGATTGGGAAAACGAGGCGCGCCTGCTGGTCGAAAGTCATCCGCCGTCGGCCTACAAGGCGGGGTCACGCTTCTTCACGCCCCCTGCCGAGGCGTTGACGCTCGAGAAGCTGAAGAAGCGGGTCGCCAAGACCGAGGCGCCCTCGAAGGTCTCGAAGAAAGATCGCGAGCGTCTGGTGCAGGCGCTGCGCTTCATCGCGATCCTCGTCGAGCACGATCACCTCGAGTTCAAGCGCGGCTTCGACCCGAAGTCGTTGGCACAGGGTGTGGCCGATCTCCTCGCTCGCAAGGTGCCCCTCGGTGACAAGGCGCAGATGTTGATCGATTGGCTCTTCGAGCAAAAAGGCGTCGAAGAGGTCTACATCGGCGACGACGAGCTCGTCGAGCTGCTCTCGATGTGGTGACCCCGTCTTCCATGGCCGGTTGGGTCTCGATCGACGGCGTCGAATCGCCGTTCGAAGCGGCGCGCATTCCTGTCGCGGATCTCGCGATCACTCGAGGATACTCGGTGTTCGAGACGCTCTTGGCCCGTGACGGTCAGTTGGTTCAACTCGAGCTCCATCTCGAGCGCCTCCGACACTCGTGCCGTGCCGCGCTGATCGACTGCCCCCCACGGGAGTTGCTGATTCTCGAGATGCAACGAGTCGTGGCGCGGGTGGCGACGACGGCGCGCGTGCGCATCACCTTGACCGGCAGCGGTCGCCGAATCGTCAGCGCCGAGCCGATCGATCCCCGCGATCGTTGGCGCATCCCCGTCCGCGCCGTCAGCGGTGTGCACCACGACGAGCCGGTTCTCGGCGGCGGCGTCAAGCATTCGAGCCGCATCGGCTGGATGGTCGCGTTGCGTCGCTCGGGTGCCGAAGAGGTGCTGCTCGTCGACGCCAATGGGCGCTTCACCGAGGCGACCTCGGCGGCGATCATCGCCGTCGTCGATGGCGTCCTCTACACGGCGCCCGCGGATGGGCGCATTTTGGCTTCGACCTCCTGCACGGCGATCGTCGAACGGGCGCGTGAGCTCGGTATCGGTGTCGTCTATGCTGGCGCCTCGGCGTCGGGGGGCTGGGACGCTCTCTATTTGGCGTCATCGACACGTGGATTGGCACCGGTTTGCGAGCTCGACGCCGTGCCGTTGCCCATTTGGGATCGTGTCGGCCGCTTGCTCATCGACGCCGAGCCCGCCAACACCAACCGCTTTTGAACGATTGACATCGACCGTTGTTCGAGGGTATTGGAAAGAGACACCGCGCGAATGGCCGCGTGACGAAACCCGACGTTTGGCATCTAGATGGCGTTAAAAGATCTCTTTCGGCCCAAGTTCAAGCACTCCGATCCGGCTGTTCGCCAAGCTGCGGTGAACGATCTCGACGATCCAGCCCGTCTCGCCGAGGTGGCGCGCACCGACGACGTCGCGCTGGTCCGTCTGGCCGCCGTGACCAAGCTTCACGACATGGCGCTGCTCGCCGAATTGGCCGAGAAAGACCCGGACGAGACGGTGCGCGAGACGGCGCTCGACCGCGTGACGGACGTTGCGGCGCTGCGCGCGCTCGTCGAGTCGTCTGCCCCCGAGCCGATTCGGCTCGGCGCACTGCGCCGAATCTCGGATACGTCGATATTGGTCGCGTTCGCTCGCGAGGGGACCGAGCCGCTCGTCCGTCGGACCTCGGCGGAGCTGATCAACGACGGCGACCAGCTGCTGGAGCTCGCGCGCGATGCGAGTGACGAGGTGGTTCGACGCCTCGCCGTCTCTCGCCTGGACAGCGTCGAACGCCTCGAGCCCTTCACGGCCGGGGGTGAGGTCGAGAGCGTGCGACAAGCGGCGATTCAGCGCATGCTCCAGGTCTCCGATGATCCCGACGTGCGGGCGAAGGCGGTCGACGAGCTCGCCGATCCGCATCGGTTGGCTGCCGTCGCCGAGGGGAGCGACTCCGATCTGGTGCGCTTGACGGCGCTCGAACGG
>JAGQJP010000329.1 GCA_020430585.1 Myxococcales bacterium
ATCGTGCGGTGATAGGGCATGATCACGTTGCAGAGATCCGAGATCCGCAAACGCTCGGGCTCGAGGATCACGCCGCGCTCCGCCAATCGATCGATCTCATCGAGCAACACCGCTGGATCGATCACCACCCCCGGGCCGATCACGCTCGTCACGTGACGGTGCAGAGCACCGCACGGCAAGTGGTGCAGGACGAACTTCTCCTCCCCGACGACGACGGTGTGACCCGCATTGTTTCCGCCCTGAAAGCGCACGACGTAGCGCGCCTTGCCAGCCATCTGGTCGATGATCTTGCCCTTCCCTTCGTCGCCCCACTGCGCGCCGACGATTACGACGTTCGACATTCTTCCTCCAACAGGCGCTGCTCGAGGCCCGCCACGGTCAGCTCTGCGCTCTCACCACCATTCTGCACGAAGCGTACCCGGTCCGTTCCGAGTACGTCGATCCGCCATCTGTCTTCGCTCTGCCCCTCGCCGATGAGCGGGGCGATCGCGATGTATCCCGCGCGACGCAGCCCTGCCGCGATCTGCAGCTGCTCGCGTCGGCCCGCCCCGGCATCGCAGACGAGCAGCGTCGGCCGCTCGTCGGTCGTCGCAGCCCCCTGTCGATCGAGGGCCTCCTGCAGCCGCTCGAGATCGAGGGCGAAACCCGTCGCCGCCCGACGCGGCCCGTACCCCTCGACGAGATTGTCGTAGCGACCGCCCGTCAGGAGCGGATCGCCCGTGCCCGGGAGCAGCACCGAAAAGAGCAACCCCGTGTAGTAGTCCCAGCCGCGCACCTCGCCGAAATCGAGCAAGATCGTCGCGCCGGCTCCCGTCGCGTCGAGGGCGTCGAGGACCTGCTCGAGGTAGTCCAGCCGCGCCCGCGCCTCGTCGCTCTGTAGCAAGCGACGGGCCGGCTCGAGGGTCGAGCGGTCGCCGTAGAGCTCACAGAGATCGACCAACAGGCGCTGATCCGCTGCTGGCGTGCCGATCGAGCGTAGGTAGACCTCGAGGCCACTGCGACTCTTCGCTGCCAGATGGCGCTGCACCACAGCTTGCTGCGCATCGGAGAGCTGGAGCTGGCGCAACACCAGCCTGCCGAGCTCGACGTCGCCGATGTCGATCTTGTAGGACCCGAGCCCCTGGGCATCGAGGCAAGCGAGGCCGAGGGCGATCACCTCGGCGTCGGCGTCGGGCCCCGTCGCCCCGAAGAGCTCGGCTCCCGCCTGGAGGATCTCGCGACGGGCGAACCCGCCGTGGCTCTCGAGGCGAAAGACGTGGCCGTAGTAGCAGAGGCGCAGCGGCCCCTCGACATCGCGCAGACGCGTGGCGACGACGCGGGCGACCTGCGGCGTGATGTCGGGACGAAGCGCCAGCACCTGCCCCGTCGGCGGATCGACGAATTGCAACAGGCTCACCGACGCATCGCCGACACCGCGGCGGATCACGTCGGAGAACTCGAAGGTCGGCGTCAGGATCCGGCGATAGCCCCAGCGCCGCATTTGCGAGAGAACGCCACCACGCAACTGATAGAGCGCATCGGCGGTCTGAGGCAGGTGATCGCGAGTCCCGCTCGGTAGAATGTGCTCGAGGCGCGACATAGAGACAGTGTAGACCAATCGTGGACGGGCGAAAAGACAGTTGTTCAGTTGACGACGTTTCGAGCGACGCCGTGATCGAGGAATTCGATGATCTGCTCCGCGACCTGGATGGCGACGTTGACCTGCGCGTCGAAGGTCGAGGCGCCGAGATGGGGCGTGGCGATCAGGTTCTCGAAGCGCAGCAGCGGATGGTCACCCGGAGGCTCGTTGACGAAGACGTCGAGGGCCGCGCCGCCAAGCCGCCCCGACTCGAGGGCCGCCGCGAGCGCGGTCTCGTCGACGATGCCGCCGCGGGCCGCATTGATCAAGAGCGCTCCGGGCTTCATCTTCTCGAACGCCGCCGAGTCGATCAGGTTCGTCGTCGCCGCCGTCTTCGGGGTGTGGATCGTGATCACGTCGGCCCGCGCCAACAACGCGTCGAGATCGACCGCCTCGACGCCGAGCTTCGCCATGTCCGCCTCCGAGACGTAGGGATCGAAGCCGATCACCTTCATCTTCAGGCCCAATGCGCGGTCGGCGACGATCTTGCCGACCTGACCCAGTCCGACGACGCCGAGGGTCTTGTTGAACAGCTCGATGCCCTCGAGCTTGTTCTTCTCCCAGCGACCAGCCTTGAGCGAGGCGGTGCCCCGGGGAATGTGCCGCGCCAGCGAGAACATCAGCGCGATCGCGTGCTCGGCGGTGGTCACGGTATTCCCGCCCGGCGTGTTCATCACCGCGATCTCTTTCGCCCGAGCCGCCTTCCCGTCGATGTTGTCGACGCCGATCCCGGCGCGGCCGACGACCTTCAGCTTGCCCGGGTTGGCGAAGACCTCGGCAGGAACCTTCGGCTTGCTCCGCGCCACGAGGGCGTCATAGTCACCGATGATCGCCGCCAGCTCGCTCGCCGAGAGGTTGAGCTTGACGTCGACCTGATACCCCGCCTTCTCAAAAAGGGCGAGCCCCTCGGGAGAGAGCGAATCGCCTACCAATACGCGCTTGGTCACAGGTCACCTCCCGCTTCGAGAACGCGATGCGCCGTCGCGACACCGATCCCCGAGTCGAATTGGTGGCCCAACTCTTTGAAGACCATCTCGAGCGCCGAGATCGCCGTGACCACGTCGAAGCGGCCCGCGTAGCCGAGATGGGCGATGCGGAAGATCTTGCCCTTCAGCTCGTCTTGCCCGCCAGCGGCGGTGATGTTGTACGTCTTGTTCAACGTCGAGGTGACGTCGCCCGCCGCCACGCCAGACGGCGGATAGACCGCGGTCACCGCAGCCGAAGGGTGAGTCTTCGCGAGCAGCTCGCACCCTAGAGCGACCAATCCCTCGCGGGTGGCCTGCGCCAGGAGCGCGTGGCGGCGGAAGATCGCGGGAAGCCCCTCTTCCTTCATCATGTTCAGGCTCTCACGGAGCCCCATCACTAGCGAAACGGCGGACGTGTACGCGCTCTCGCCATTTCCTTGGGTCTTCCGCTCTTTGGTCAGATTGAAGTAGTACTTCGGCAGCGTCGAGCGCTCGGCGAAGCTCCACGCCTTGGCAGAGACCCCGATGAAGGCGAGCCCCGGCGGCAGCATGAACGCTTTTTGCGAGCCCGAGACGAGGACGTCGATGCCCCACTCGTCCATCGGTTGCGGCATGACGCCGACCGAGGTGACGCCGTCGACGACCATCAGCGTATCCGGTCGATGGCGGACGAGCGCGGCGATCTCTCGGATCGGATGCGCGACGCCCGTCGACGTCTCACTGCCCTGGGTGAAGACGGCGCGGACGTCCTTGTGCTCGTCGAGCAACCGCGCGACCGTGGCGGGATCGACCGCCGAGCCGTAGGGCACCTCGATCTCGATCATTTCGACCCCATAGGCCTTGCCGATCTGCGCCCAGCGCTTGCCGAACTTGCCGCCGCAAACCGCGATCGCCTTGTCGCCGCGCGAGAGAAAGTTCGTAACCGCAGCTTCCATCCCGCCGGTCCCGGTCGAGTTGAGCACGAGCACGTCCGACGTCGTCTCGAAGAGCCAGCGCAGGTCCGTCGAGACGGACTTCATCAGCGCGACGAACTCTTTGGTGCGATGGTGCAGAATCGGTCGCGTCATCGCTTGCAAAACACGAGGTGGCATCGGAGTCGGTCCAGGAGCGAGCAAGTAGTACTTCTTCATGGGTAACCCCCAGTTGCAGGAGTGGTTAGATTCTCTGCAATAACAAACCGTTACCTGAGTGTCAACGACTAACGCAGCGCGTCGAAGGAAGATCGCGGATTAACACTGAATCGCTGTTCACTCGGCGGTCTCAGAGCAGGATCACGCGAATTTCGTGAAGAGGAAGGCGCTCGGAAACACGCCGTTCGACCGTCAGCGCGCCGCCGCTCTTGCGCGACAAAAGCGAGGGGTCGGAGGAGAGGAAATCGGCGAGCTTCTTGGCCTCAAAACGGTTGCGCGGGTGGGTCTCGATGCGCAGCGACCCTCCCGCCTTGAGCTCTTTGCCCTGCTGATAGAAGGCGATGCCCCGCCCGACGAAGGCTTTGTCGAAGCGCTCGAGCAACCGTCGTCCGTTCGGCTTGCAGCCCTCGAAACGTACGAGCAGAGCCGTCGTCAGACGTGCGACGACGTCTCCGTCGCGCCGTTTCGGATCGAAGATCGTCGCTTTGCCGCCCTCGGTGCGCAGATGAAGGGTCACCAAGAAGCGCGCGAGGTAGCCACCCTTCTCGTAGAACCGCGCGAGAGCGAGGTACCAGGCCAGGCTGCCGCGAGCGAGCGGTTCGAGGCCCTTCACCGTCTCGAGCGCCGCCAGGCGCGCCTTCGGCCAGCCCCAGGTCTTGGCGAGCCCGACCCACCCGAGCTGGAGCAGATAGCGCTCGGGATGTCGATCGAGCTCGCGCACAGGGTCGACGGTCGCGGTGTCGTAGACGCGCATCACCCGTTTCCCTTCGAAGAGCAGCTGCAGCGCGACCCGCGTTCCGTCGGGGCTCCAAAAAGCGGCGCTCATCCGCGGCTTTCCTTTGCGATCGTAGAGCAGATCGACGAGGAAGCGGCCCTTGCGGCGCGCGACGATGTAGATCTTGGCGAAGGGGCCGTTTTCGGCCGAGAAGACGGCGTGCTTGTTATTCTTGGCGCGCTTCGACTTGTACCAACGGTCGTAGCGCTCGGCGGCACGGGCGCGGCCAAAGGGGCTCACGACGTGGACGACGAGGATCGCGAGGAAGAGAGCTCTCATCGAAACTCCTGGTGCTGCGACGCTCAGCGCACACCCTCGAGCCGTAGCGGGTTGCGCACTTTGGCGTAAAGCTGCTGAACGAATCCGCGAAAGGCGGCGTACGAGGCCGCGGGAATCAGCTGGAATGGCACCGTGACATCACGTTCCAAGAGCAGCTTGGTGCCGCTGACGCTGACCCGCTGGCGATAGTGTCCAAATGGGGCGTTGAGGTCGAAGCTCGCGGGGCGGGCGCTGACCGTGGCGCCCAGGGGCAAGCGGAGCGTCACCCGCAGCGTCTCGCGAAAGGGGATCACCTGCAGCGGTCGCTTGCGCGAGGCGCTGCGCACGTAGGTGTAGAGCGAGCGGGATTGCTGCCAGAGCGGGCTGACGTCGTAGGCGACGAAGCGCTCCTTCTCGAGGGTCCCGCCCGTGCGGCCGAAACATTGGGGAATCCGGAAACGGGTCGTGATCGTCAGCTCCTGGTCCGGATCGTCGAGCCGCTCGAGCTTGATCTCGTCGATCTTCGAGCCCTGGCAGATCGCCGAGAGCCAGAAGGCCAGGTAGCGCTTCTGTGTCGACTTCGACGCCCGCAACAGCGCGTAGCGCGCGTTCTGTGTCGTCATCCCAAAGGCGCGAATCGTCGCCGTACCGCTCACCGAGCCCTGATTGTCGAGGGCGAGATCGAAGTCGACGCGCCAGTGGTCCTGGTCCGCCGGCATCTTCGGAAATCGCATTCGACCATGACACGAGCCGCGCAGACAGACGCCCGGGGCACCCTCCATCCAGTACGCCAGGCGGCCGAAGGGCGCAAAGCGCTGATAGACGTCGAGCCAATAGCGACGCTCGCCGAGCTTGACGCGAACCACGGGAAACCAAAAATACTCCTGCATCGGCATCTCGTCGACGCTCGGCGAGTGAATCGGACGTGTGAGCCAGAGCTCGAAGTCGATCTTCAGCGCCTCCAACAGCGCCACCAACAGCGCGACGCGGTTGCCCTTGGTCTCGGCCAGCGTCGTCGCGGCGGGCGGCCAGAACGAGCCCGGTCGACCCACCTGGCGAATCCGACTGCGCACGTAGTTGAAAATCGAGCGCAACGTCGCCTCGGCGCTCGACCTCTTCAGGCGCCGCGCCGTCTGGGTCAACTCGCGCGTCGGGCGCGTGGCCACCGCGAGCTGCATTCGCACCCGACCGAGGAGACGCCGCCAGGCCAGCGCAGGGTCGGCAAACTGGACGAAGAGATCGACCGTCGGGTAGATCTCCCGCGCGGCGGGCTGGTAGGGCTCTGATTCGAGAGGCTTGATCCACATCTTGCGCCAGATGTAGCGCGTGCCGCGGAAGCTCCCGCTGGTCGAGACCACTTTTTGTGGCAACGGCGGGTTGCGGTGACGGTGGAGGCGGAGCTTGATCCCCGTGGATGCCTCGATCACGTGGTCCTGACGATAGATCGGATTGTCGAAGGTGCGAAAAATCAGCGTGCTGAGGTACCCTCCCGAATGGTAGGCGCGAGGGCGAAAGACGAGATAGGCGACCTCGATCGCATCACCGATATTCAGCTCGGAGAACGAGAGATCGCCCTTCTTCTGCCCGCGCTCTGGCTCGACGACCAACCCGTTCTTCTTGATCGTGCGCATCTCGAGGAGGATCGAGCCCGCTGGAGGTCGCCATTCCCCGTATTTGTTCGCTGCCTTCTTGCTCTGAATCACTTTGATCAGATGCACCATGTAGATCATGCTGCCATCGTCGAACAGGCGCATGTAATAGCCGTCGAAGGCGGTAACGATCGGATACGAGTCCCATTCCGGCGCGTCATCGCGGGCGATCTGCTTGCGGAAGTCGGCCATGATCGCCGCGCCGTCCTCGAGCTTGAAGGGCGAGAGCGGGCGGCGCTCGAGGCGTGCCAGCCACTGACGGATACGAAGGCGATTCGGGTTGCGCTGGATCAGCTCGCGCAGCGCGGCGAGCGCCCGCTTCTCTCCGTCGCGCCGAAACAGCAAGCGGATCCGATTTCGGTCGGCCTGGGCATCCCCCGGTTTGCGGGCTTGCAAACGATCGAGCAGTGCCGCCGCTTCGCGGTATTTTGCCGCCTGGAGATAGAGCTCGAGGAGGACGTGATAATTTGCGAGCTGATGCGGGTAGAGCTCGATCATCCGCTGCAGCTCGACCATTCCCCGCCCTCGATCGCCCGTCGAGAGCGCCAAGCGCAGCGGGACGTCGCTCGAGACGAGCCGCGTCAGCCGCCGATACTGCTCGAGGACGGCGCGATACTTGGCGAACGAGCGCCGCTTCGCGTAGAAATCGCGGGCGATGCGGACGACGGTGGAAAACGGCATTCGGCGGCGCAAGCGCTCCAGCGTCGACTCCGCCTCGCGGATCCAACCGAAGTGGTTGTAGAGATAGAACAGCCGAAGATGGCCCCAGTAGAAGCGCGGATCGAGGGAGACGCAGCGGCGATAGTAGCGCATCGCCTCGCGTTTGTAGCCGCTCGACTCGGCGATCTCCCCGAGGCGAAAGAGCGCCTGCAGGTGGTTCGGCCAGCGGGCGATCACCGCGCGCAACAGCGTCCCCGACCGGCTATAGGCGACCTTCTTGGGCAACGAACGATCCCGCAGCAGCGTGTGGGCGCCGAGGAAACGCAGCAGCAGCGAGCGCGGGAAGCGGCGCCTGAGCGTCGCCAGCGCGCCTTTGGCGGCCTCGGTGTCGAATCGGTGGGAGAACAGATGGAGCGTCCAGGCGACCAGCGGCCACTCGGGATCGAGCCGGTCCTTCGCGTGAGCGGCACGCACACGTTCGAGCAACGGGTCGACCGCCAAAACCCGGGGCGCGACCGTCGACGGCGCGACGGAGGGCATCGTCGCCGAGGTGGGCAGCTCACGCCCGTCCTCACGAGTGACGAACATCCGCGCCCAACCCGAGGGCTGCGAGAGCTTGAGCTGTAGCGGAACTCGCCCAGGCCCGAGCTCGACGCGCAGATCGACGAAGGCCGGAATGTAGCGATAGTACACGTTGTGCGTCACCACCGGTCGGCCGCCGACGAGCAGACGCAGCGAGAGATAGTGCTCGATGCGGATCCGCACGACGGTCTTCTGCGCCAGCCTGAGCCACGTCGTCGCGTAGCTGATTCCATTGCGCTTCTTGAAGGCGAGCTCGTAGACGCCGCCGTCGGGGAAGCGCTCGACGCGCGCCCGGCGAACCCTCGGTCCGAGCGGCGTCTCGACGCGAAACTCGCGCTGACCCGGCGCGCGTTCGGGGCCGAAGGGATGCTCGAGATCGACGCCAGGAAGCTCGCCGAAGAGACCGACGAGCGTGTAGTCGCTGACCAATCCGAGGCGACGACGCAACGCGTTCACGCGCTTTGGATCTTTCTCCTGGGCGGCGATGCGCACCAACAGGCGGCCGGCGTGGAAGCGAACGCCGGACGACGCCCGCGTACCCTCGAGCAGCTGCGTCAAGAGCGGCCGAACGCGCTTGTTGAAGCCAGCGACCTGATCGAAGCCGAGCTCGAGATAGCGTAGGGCCGTATCCGCCTCGAGACTCGATGGGGCTCCGCGCAACACGCCGAGGGCGGCGTCGACCATCGCGTCGTAGTTTCCCTCGCTCCAGGCGAGGAGGGTCAGCGCGAAGGATGCCCGCGGATCGGTCGGGCGACGCCGGGCGAGCGAGCTGAAGCGCGACCGGGCGAGGGGGCGATCGTCGCGGTGCAACAGATCGAGCCAGGCCTGGCGAAGCTGGAGCTCGGGGTCTCCCGGCCGGCGGCGCAGGTCGTCGCGAACCGCACGCCATTCGTTCGCCGGATCGCGGCGGTCGGGCGTCGGCCGACAGCCCACGGCGGGAAAAAGAAGCGTGGCCAGAAGCCATGAGAGCACAATCGGAAGTCGTCGTCGCGTCATCGTCTTTCGGGTGCGCTCAGGGGGCGAGCACGATAATCCGGCCCCGTAAGTAGGCCAGGTTCGGTTCGTTGAAGAAGGGGTTCTGGCCACCGAGGAGCTCGGCGATGTTGAGCTGGCTGCCCTGCTGCATGATATTCAGGCCTGGCGTGTCGATGTGGGCGCTAGTCACCGCCTGCACCGTAAACTCTGTGACACCGACGCCGCCGAAGAGCCCCTCTGGCGGCGGGCCATAGGGTACGAGCCCGAGGCTGTGGCCCATCTCGTGGGCGATCACCGACGATAGCGCCAGCGCGCCGAAGCGGATCAGCAGCTTCAGCGCGCTGTAACGCGACGCCGCCTCCGAGTCGGTATTCGTCGACGGATCGAAGGCGTCGTTGAGGATCAGCGCGTCTTTCGGATGCGTGCCCACGGGTTGCCCGACGCCGGGCAGGAACTTCTTGATGAAAATCACGCCGAAATTATTCGCGAGGACCGCATCGAACATCGAGGTGGTGAAGATCCCGAGCCCCAGCACATCGTCGCGGTTGGCGACCTTGTTGTTCCAATCGATGTTCGCCCGACCGTTCGCGGGCTGCTCGGGTGTGTCGGCGTCCCAACCGCCGACGCCCATCACCGAGACGCCACTGTCCCCCGGCTTCGGCGCACCGTCGTCGCCCTCGAGGAAGATCTTGATCTTCACCGAGTCGGGGCCGATCTCACCGTCGGCGCCAAGAAGGAAAAACTCGTGTAGATACGCGCGCATCGACTCGAACAGCCACGCACGGACGAAGGCGCTGGCGGCGACGTCGTCGCTGGCGAGCCCCATCGCCCGGAGGTCCTCGTCGAAATCGGCAATACCGTTCGACTTTTGCTCCCAGGGGATATCGTAGGTCGTGCCGCCGTTGCTCGTCGTCGGCAGCCCGATCGTGTAGTTGTCGCGCGAGAAGGTGACGAGCCAGACATCGGTCTGGTCGAAGGGGTCGCGTTCGGGGGTCATCTGATCGACCGTCAGCACGTAGCTCAGCTCGCCCGAGGGTTGCCCCAAGGTGTCCTTGACGCTCGCCTTGCAGGTCACGTTGCTCCCCTCGCCGACGGTCTTCGGAAAGGCGAGCTCGGGGGGAACCTTGAAGCTGAACGAGCCCTCGAGTGCGTCGAAGACGAAGTAGCTCGCCAGCTCGCTGTTGGCGGGAAGTTGCGCTCCCTCTTGTCCGAGGGCGGCGTCGCAGGTGACGCTCAGGGTCTTCTCGTCGAGGGCGCCGTTTTCCGTGTCGGGACGCGGCAAGATGTCGAGCGTGAAGCCCGAGGTCGGGACGATGTAGTAGTAGGGAACCGGGTTTCCGCCGTCGTCGAAGGGCTTGGACCCGTTCATCAACGCGTTGATTCGATTGATCGTCAAAAAGAGCTGCGGTGGCGCGGGCGGCGCCGTATCGGTGGTGTCCTCTGTATCGCTTTGAACGTCATCGCCCGAATCCAGTGCGTCGTCGGCGAGATCCAGCTCGCCCGCGTCCTCTCCATCGCTATCGGAGCCGCCTCCATCAGCGCCCAGCAGGTCGGGATCGCTGAGGCTGTCCCCGGCGTCCGACGGCGTGGTGCGATCGCTCTCGAGATCCTCGACGAGCGCCGTGTCGGCGCTGTCGCCCGCATTCACGTCAACGCTCACGTCGGCGTTGCCGTCCGCGAGCCCATTCGATTTCGACCCGCCGCAGCCGCCGAGCAGGAGCACGACAACGGCGATCGCGATCAGCCCGCGCCGAGCAACTCTAGCTCGTGGGGCAGCGGATCGCGCGGCGAGCGAAAGAAGTGGATCGGCGAGTAGTGCAGGAAGTTGGAGACCCTGCTGGTGTAGATGCATGCGTAGTCCTCGACTTGATTGCCGAATTGGCTGTGCTCGACGCCTTGGGAGAAGAGTTTACCCCATCGCTCGTTGAAGGCACAATCGATCTTCGCTTCGAGCTCGCGCGCCGCCGCCACCAGAGAGGCCTGTCGCCCCTTCAAGTCGTTGACGCGGTGCCGCACTTCGTCGAGCATCGGCTCGAGCTCGCGCCCCGACTCTTCCTCTTCGCCGCCGCCGAGTAGCCTCGCCAGCGATTTTTGCAGCACGTGATAGCGGTCGAGCTCCTCGGCCGATTGAACGCGCTCACGCTCGAGATCGCGCAGCCTCCGAAAGTCGCCCGCCAGATCTTCGGTCAGCGAGAGCTCGCGCTCCATCTCCTGCACCACCATCGCCGTGCGCCAGAGCGTGCTCTTCTTCGAGCGCAGGATATCGCCGTAGATGTGGTCGCCGACGTAGAGGATCCCGTCCTCCCGCGCCTGGATCGCCGCCTCGAAAAGTTGGAGGTTGCCATTTTGGTAGACCTCGCCGCGCTGCAGCTGGGTCACAGCTTCGTCGCTAAGCGTCCCGTCACGATTGACGCGCCGAAACGGCTGGCCGTCGGTGAAGAAGCCCGGTTTGCAGGCGCCAACGATGATCACGTCGAAGTAGGAGCGCCACGACGGGTACTCGGGCAGCTCGTCGTCGAGGAGGAACGACATCACCCGATCCGAGTAGGGGTAGTAGCTATTGGTCATCAGGAAGAGCTTCTTCCCCGCCGAGCGAAACTTGTGAAGGGTCAGCGCCAGCTTGTCGTCGCGCAGCACGTAGCGCTCGAGGTCGGAAACGATCGTCTCCTTGATCGAGTTGTCGCGGTGCGCCTCGTCGATGGAGCCGCGAATATCGTGGAAGAGCTGGCTGTAGCGCTCGGCGTCGAGCGGCCCGCGAGCCTGCGACTCGAGAAAACTGACGAGCTTGGCGAAGATGTAGGCCTCGGGGAGAGCGAACAACGTGTCGAGCAAATAGAACCGGTCTTTGCTGAAGATCATCCGCTCTTTGCGATAAATTCGGCGGCGCTCTTCGTCGTTGACGCGCTCGAAGCCGTGATAGACGACGGAGACGTGGCGGTAGCGATCCATCTTGAGAATGTTCCCCCGCTGGAGATCGATCACCAGTCCGCGGATCGCGAAGCTCGCGTCGTATTCGAAGCTCGCCAGCTCTTCGGGATAGCCCTTGGCGACGAGCTTCTCCATCGTACGCTGGAACGAGAGCCGTTCCATCTCGGGGTGGTAGAGCGCCAGTGTGTAGTCCATGTCGAAGCCGATCCACTCCGCCTTGTCCAGACGCAGGCTGCGGTTGGTGAAGATCCGCCGATTGTAGGGCAGCCGCGTCGGGAAGAGCTCGTCGAGGAGGAAACGCAAAAACGGGTCGGAACGATTGTCGCTTTGCATGGGGAATCCGTCTCGCTTGCTGGTTGTTGTGCATGCGGCTGCGTTGCACGCGGCCGTCGCCCATTGTAGGATGAAACGATTCGAAATGGAATGCACCGTCGAGGCGAGCCGCAAAGAGGAGCCGATCGAGATGCCACGCTGGCGACAACGCCGTCAGGTCGAAATGGGTCGTCGCCGCTCGCGCACGATCGCGCTGGTGTTGCTCGCCCTCGCCTTCGCCAGTCCCGCCTCGGCGCAAAAGCTGCACGAGAAGGTTCCCGTGCTGAAGCTCGAACGCCGGCCGACGGGCCCGCCCGTGATCCTCTACGACTCCCCCGACGGCAAGCCCACCCCGGACGGACAGCCCATCGTACCGTCCAACCCGAACGAGCTGCGCTACGGCCAAAAGAAGAGCGGCGACGATTCGCTGCAGATCGGACGCAATGACGCCGTCAAGCTCGACAGCCGCACCGAGAAGGAGGGGATTCTCAACTACCACGCGGTCTTCAACCCCGCGGTGATCCCCTTCAAGCGCAACGAAGCGTTCGACACGCTGGTCGGCGAGACCGAGCTCGCCGTCGCCGACCGCCGCCTGGTGCGCCTACCATTGCTCGGCAACCGCCGAATTCCGGGGCGTGAGCTCTTCTGGGGTTCGGTTCAGGTCCAGTTCCGCCGCGGGGAATACCTGCCGATTCCCTCGGTCAGCCCCGACTCGAACATCCTCACGGCGGCGACGACGCCGCGGGTCAAGCTCAGCTTCCACAAAGACAGCGCCGACAATTACTACGTGAAGGCCGAGCACGACGGCCTCGTCCGCCTGACCTACCTGATGGACGCCCGCAGTCGCTACTTTACGGCGTCTCTGCCGATCGCCGCGCGGGACGATCAGATCCCGACCAAGCTGCTGCGTCCGCTCTCGAAGACGTTGCAGCGACGCGCCGAGGCGCTCTGGTCGATGATCGGCGTCTCCCGTCGCCAGTCCTACTCGGAACGCATCGCCAGGCTGGTTCGGTATTTTCGTGGCTTCAAGCCGGGGACGCTTCCCCACCCACTGACCGAGGACCTCTACACGGCGCTGACCAAGAGCCGCCTCGGCGTCTGTCGCCACCGCACCTACGCCTTCATGATCACCGCGCTGAGCCTGGGGATTCCAGCCCGCTATGTCTCGAACGAGGCCCACGTGTTCGCCGAAGTCTATCTCCCAGGCGACCGACTCGGCTGGTTGCGCGTCGATCTCGGCGGCGGAGCGGATGGCCTGCGGGTCCACAACAGCGACAACAAAGTTGCGCACCGCCCGGGCAACGACGTGCTTCCGCGCCCCCAACGCTACCGCGGCACGTACTCCTCACGGGTCCTCTCGGGGCAGCCCTCTCCCGGCAATCAGATCCGCGGCGTGCCCCGAACCTATCGACACGTGCGCAATCCGCCGAGCCCGAAGCAGCCAGGAACGAGAACACGGCTCGCGATGGTGACGCGGACCCGCATTCTCGCTCTGGCGCGACGGGTCTTTCGCGGAGAACAGCTCGAAGTACACGGGCGCGTGCTCGATCCGCGGGGCGTCGGCATCGCCGGACTCTACGTCCAGCTAGCGATCTGGAACCGGGAACGCACGGAGATCGTCAGCCTGCTGGGCCTCACGGTGACCGACGAACGCGGGGAATTCCGCGAAACCTTTCAGATTCCTCGCCAACTTGGGACGGGGCGCTTCCAATTCCTCGCCACGACAATCGGTACGTCGCAGTATTCGCCCTCGATCAGTCGCTGAACCAAAGGAAAAAAGTCTTCGACGCCGCGCGTTTTTCCGTTACTATATAATTCGTCGTCTTAAACTGGCTAACCACGCTGCGATAGAGGCATGTCGTCGGATCGATTTGAGGTCACCTTCTGGGGCGTTCGCGGAAGCATACCGACACCGGGGCCGACTACGGTGCATTTCGGCGGCAATACGATTTGCGTCGAGGTGATCTGCGGGGACCACCGCTTGATCGTCGACTCGGGAAGCGGCCTACGCGTTCTCGGCAAACACCTGCTCTCGCAGATGCCCGTGCGGGCGACGATGTTCTTCACCCATTTCCATTGGGACCACATCCAGGGCTTTCCCTTCTTCACGCCGGCTTTCATTCCCGGGAACCACTTCGACATCTATGGCGAGTCGAAGTTGAACTCGAACGTGAACAAGGTGCTCCAGGGCCAGATGATGGACCCGAACTTCCCGGTTTCCCTCGAGGATATGAACGCCGAGATGCGCTTTCACCACATCTCGCCCGGTGATCGATTCGACCTCGAGGGTGGAATCCACGTGCGCACGGCTAGCCTGCGCCACCCGGGCAGCGCGATCTCGTACCGAATCGAGTATGGCGGGCGCGTTCTGGTCACGGGATGGGATACCGAGCATCCCGCCGAGGGGGTCGACGCGACCTTGCTCGAGCAGGCGAAGGACGCCGACGTCTTGATCTACGACGCGACCTACGACGACGACGACTACTTCGGTCGCCTCGGTGGGCCGCCGAAGATCGGCTGGGGCCACTCGACCTGGCAACGCGGCCTCGAGCTCGTCGAGGCGGCGAACGTCGAGCGGGTCTTCTTCATTCATCACGATCCGCTCTACGACGACGCGCGCTTGCACGCGATCGAACGCGCCGCCCGCGAGCAAAATCCGAGCGCGACCGTCGCCGTCGAAGGCACGACGATTTCGCTGTGATCGCTGAACGTCCGCTTCATCGTGACGAGCCTACACTCCATGCACGCCCGACGTTGGCTCTGGATCTCACTGATCGCAATCTGTTGCACCGCGGGGATCTGGCTCGTCGTCTCGAGCGCCCCCGCTCCCGGCGATCGCTCCGTCGCGCAGCGTGACGACGACAACACGCCGCCCCCAACGCACCTGACG
>JAGQJP010000330.1 GCA_020430585.1 Myxococcales bacterium
CGCGGCGACGTGCTGCTTCTCGGTCGCTTCGCCCGGCGGCTGGGCCCGATCTGGCTCGGATTGCGAGTCGCTTCGGGGATCCGCGTCGCCCGAGACGGACGCTTCCTCGAGACGACGGACCCAGAGACCGGGGAGACGCAAAGACGATACGTGCACCTCGGCTTCAACTTCGGCCTCGAGCTGAGCTGGCCACTTGCCCCTTGGGTCGAGTTGGCGTTCCACGGCGATTACCTCCTCTCGCCGACGCAGCTCTCGAATCAGGGCTACCCGGAGCATCGGGGACAACCGATACACGCCTTCGACGTGCGTCTCGGGGCGCTCTTCCTCTTCTGAGACCTCGCGCGTCGGCTCGTCCGCAACCCCGCTACCGCTCGGCGCCAGGGACCGGTTGCCAGCCGTGGTGAGGCGCCCCCCTCGCACGGTACATTTTGGCTTGTCATCCGACGAAACACGCGATATACTCCAAAAACAGCAAAAACGAGGGCGTGATGACCAAACTCTGCTGCCTCTACAAACATCGCCGAACGGGTGAGCTCTTGACGCTTTGCCGCACGGACGACCCCAGCGCCCTCCTCGACGGGGCCGACGGCGAATGGCGCCTGGTGAACCAGTGGCCCGTCAACGAGATCGCCGAGTGCCAACTCTTCCGTGCGCAGCCCGAGCTCGACGCGGTGTTCCGACAGCTCGTCGGCCTCTTGCGTGAGACCTCTTTGCCCGCCGGGCCGACGCCGCCGTACGACGCCCTGGCGATCTCCGGCGTAGCGGGACCCGATCGCACCGACACCAACGGGGCGCTCGTGCGATCCGAGGGCCGCGCGACGGTGGTCCTCGACGACCGGCCGACACCCGTTGCCCACTCGTCCGCGTCGAGCCGTCAAATCCGGATTCTCGAGCGGCATCGCCAGCGCATTCTGCTCTTCGAGGTGATCACGAAGCGCTCGCATCTGGACCCATCGATCACCCTCTCCCGCCTGATGACCGATTGGGAGCAGTGGACTCCCGTCGCCGCGAGCGCCAATTGGCGTGTCGGCCGCAACGCGACGCGCAAAGACGGCAGCGAGTGGCGCGTCGCCGTCCGCGGGCTGACGGCGCGCTATGCCGAGTTCGAGCGCCCCCCCCGCGAGGAGGAGATCGAGTCGCTCCTCGCCACCCTCGAGGCTCCGCCGACACCCGCTGAAACGGGAGCAGAGGGGTGGCAGGTCGCCGACCTCTGGCTCGATTGGGTGCTCTGGCGCCACAAAGAGACCGCGGCGCACCGATTCGAGCCCTTCTACCAGGCGCAGTGGCACCGCCAGCAGCCGCTCTGAGCCCACGCTGTGCACAACGGGAGCGGGAATTCAGAACGGGACCGGGGGCAGGCCGATCTCCCCGCGAAAGAACCGAACGAAGTCGTAGTTTCGCTTTACGCTGAAGCCGGGGCGCAGAATCGCGAGATACTCGTCGTTCTTGACGTAGTCCCACTTGGTGTAGCTCTTGACGATGACGTACGACGAGCCGAGGTCGCTCTCGAGGCGACGGTCGTCCGGCTGGAAGGTCGATCGGGCGACGAGCACGCTCCCGCCCAGGGGTAAGGCGTAGGAGTGGGCCAAATCGATCGAGAAGTCGTCTTTGAGGAAGATGTGCTTGACCCGCGAGACGTGCATCGCCGGCAGCGTGACGACCTGGTCGAGGTCGACCTCGCCGAACCACTCGTCAACATGGAAGTGCGTGTGCTGGGGGACGCGCTCGAAGAGAACCCAGCCCGGCCCCGCGTCGATCACGTCACCACCGCGCGCCATCCGCAGCAGTTTTCGGCAGCGATAAACGCAGCCACGACCCGCCTCGCGGAGAAGCCCCTCGGGGCTCGCGCTCTTGGCCATTCTCGCAGCGAACGCTCGAGTCGGGCTGCCGAACAGCTTACGGCAGGCGTACGCACCCGTGACGAAGCTCGTCTCCCCCACGCGACCTGGTCCTCGCTCTCGCGGTTAGCAACTTCATAAGAATATCGCACGTTTTCAAAACTGACAACTTTCGCTGCAGGGGGATGGCCCCTCACCTGCTCCTCCGCGCGTCTGGGTGAGAGAATTGTCCCAGTGGTGCCGCACCCTTGGGGCGTCGACTCCCGCGGGCTGTTCTCGAATGGCGTGCGTTCATGTATACTGACGTCGTAAACGGAACATCCGCCGCAGGCGAGGCCTTGATGGACGAGTTGTGGTCAACAGAAGACGATCTGCAGCTGACGCGCTTCCTCCGAGCGCTCGAAGCGGGCGAGCTCGTCGAGATGTTGGCCGCGATCGAGGGACTCGACCGTCGCGCGACGCACCACATCGAAGCGAAGCTCGCCGAATGGGGCGAGCGCGTCTACTCATTGCTGATCGAGAGCGATCTCCACGAGCAGGTCGACGCGCTGCAGCAGGTACTCGTTCGCGAGCTCGGCTTTCGCGGCGATCGCCAGAGCTACCAACACCCCTACAACAGTCAGCTCTCGCGCGTGATGACGCGCCGCCGCGGGCTGCCGATCCTCCTCGCCTGCATCTGGTCCGTCGTCGGCCGCGAGGCGGGGCTCGACGTCGACGGCGTGGGCATGCCCGCTCACTTCATCATCCGCGTCGGCGGTGACGAGGGCTTGCTCGTCGACCCCTTCGATTCGGGGCGCGAGATCGACAAAGATGACTGCGTCGAGATCCTCGAGCGGATCGCCGGCCAGGAGATCGTCTGGCGAGACGAATACCTCGCCTCCTCGACGCCCCAGCAGATCGCGATCCGCGTGCTTCGCAACCTGCTCGGCGCCTACAGCCGACTCGACGACGGCA
>JAGQJP010000034.1 GCA_020430585.1 Myxococcales bacterium
AGATCGGGATCGCCGGTATCACTCGTCACGGCATCCTCGCCGCCGACGCGATCCTCTCCGCCGCTGTCCTCGGTGCCGAAGATCAGGTCCTTGGAGACGTCTTCACCGCTCGTGTCCGGCCCGTTGGCATCCTCGGAGTGGAATCTCGGGTCGATCTCGACCTCTTCGCTCGGCACGCACTGAGGCTCGAGGCCGCTGGCGAAGATGCACTGCTCATGGCTCGGGTTGTTGCAGGTCGCGTACGTATCGCAACGGGCGACGCACTGTCCCGTCGGTACGTAGCAGGTTCCCGTCGTCGGGCAGTGGGAACCGAGTGAGCACCCCGTGACGACGGCCTTGGACTTCTTGGCGCATCCCGGCGCCTGCGTCAACGCCGCGCACACGACGACGAAGGCCGCGGTCATCGCACACAACCGCGCGATATCGGCGCTGTTACGCATCGTTCCCCCTCCGTTCGGTTCGGTCTCTTCACGAAGATCCGTATGCAAAGGGTAGAACCTCGACCGACCGAAGTCAAACGCCGCCTACGCCCGCGAGCTTGACCCGACGCTCGGCGTCGTAGTAAAACGGGCGCCGACGATATCGGAGCGGCACCGCCTGGCCGACGCCGATCGACGCAACCAGACGCGAGGAGACCCGATGCGACTGCGCGACCTCCAGAACCGCTCCCTCGATGAGCTGGAACAGCTCTATCGCGGAGAACGCCGCGCCGCCGCCCCGCGCGGCTGCTTCCGCGGTATCTTCTTGCGCCACCTCGAGAATCGCGGCACGCGGATCCTCGCCAATCAATTGATCGTTCGTCTCGGCTTCGAGTACACGCCGTTCGGCGTCGATTTCGACGACAATCGCTGGTTCTTCTTCGATCGACGGCTGCTGATCGGTCACTTTCGACCGGTCGAGCAACGTTCGCGCTGGCGCGAAGCGGACGTCGTCGCGCTACACTACGAGATCTCGCGCTTGCCCACACTCGTACGTGACATGCTCTACGACGAGGTCAAGCCCCTCGGCCCCGATCTCTGCCTCGGCCTCGGTGGCGTCAATGCGGAATGCGGCCTCGGCGATCTCTTCTTCTTCGCCCTCGAACGCCTGGAACGCTGAGCGACGAGGAAGCGACACGTCGACGAGATGGCGGAGCGCTCGTCGATCGGTGGCAACGTCCGGGTTGGCCGATCATGAGGGCGATCGACTCGGCGACCAACGCCCGTTCGCCCTGCGAGCCGCCAAAACAGCGGCCTTCAACCGATTGTTGACCCGCGAATCGCGACTCGCTACCATTCCCTATACAACAACTTTTGGTCGTGTCCGCACAAGGAGCGAGATGAAGAGAGCAACCCTTCTATTCGGTCTGGTTCTGTTTTTGTCGTTTGTGTCCTCGACGGGTTTTGCCCAGGCCGTCGACTCGGACGGAGATGGACTCTCCGACGAGTTCGAGCTCTCCCACGGGCTCGACCCGAACAACGGTGACAGCGATGGCGACGGCGTCGCCGACGGTAACGAGAGCGATCCCAGCACCGGTGTGATCTTCGAGCAGGAAGATGGCGACGGCATCAACGATCTTCCGACGGGCGGCACCGTTGGCGACGACAGCAACGGCGGTTGCAGCATGTTGGCGCAGTCGGCGGGTCCATCGGGCCTCTGGCTCTTCGCGCTCCTTGGCCTGTCGCTTCTGTTCTGGCGTCGCAAGCGCACCGCCCGCCTGCTCTCCTGAGGACCAGCCCCCCGCCCAGCCGGCTCGATCCCGACGCCAGAGCGCTCACTCGCCCGTCAATTCCGCCTCGATCGGATAGAGCGTACGCCCCGGCTCTTCGATCGGATCGAGGAAGATCGTATTCAGGATCCCGTCGACGCTGAACTGATCGATCCCGCCCAGCGAAATGATGAACAGCGACAGCTGCGAGCGTTCGAGCTTGCCGGAAAAGCGCAAGACGGGCACCGCGCCGCTCAGATCGAGGGAGAGGCTCATGTCGTAGAAGGTGATCGTTCGCCCGAGGAGCTGTGCGGTCCAATCGATCGGTTGGAACGTACCGTCGCCATTGGCGATCAACGGCACGACGGTCCCCGCGTCCGGCGCGCCGTTGTGGTCGGCGTCGTGGGCCAGCGCATTGACACTGCCCGTGCCGACGAAGATATCGGGAAGCAGGCCGCGCAGCAAGAGCGCCGTCGATCCCGCCTCCGCCGGCTTGGTGATCTCGAGGGTGCGCATTCGGAAGCGCCGACGCTTGGTCACGACGGCGACGCTCGTCGCGACGAGGGTTTCGTCGCCCTTCTTCACCGAGAGGTCGTAGATCCCTTCGTCCGAGTAGCGGTGTGAGACCGATGGGCCGCTCGGCTACTCGGTCCCGTCCCCAAAGACGATCCGGCTATCGCTGGCGACGAGGGGGCTGACGAGCACCTCGACCGCTTGCGAGCGCTCGCTGAGCACGTCCGAGATCGTCACCAGCGAATGCTCGAGCTTGTCGAGCGTCTCTTGCGCTTTTTTGTCTCGGCGATGCCAGAAGAAGAGGACGTGCGTGTCGGAGTGGACCCGAAAGGGATAGGATGTGCGATTTGGCACCGGATGGTCTCGGCTCCCTTCGCTCGAGAGGCGCAGCGGATAGCGGTACAGCGCCTCACGGCGGGTGACGACCTTGGCCGCGTCGACGGTGACCTCTTTGGCGAGCCCGAGCTTCGTCCGCGCCGTCGTCAGAAGCGCCGTATCGCCCTTCAGCAGAGCCTCGCGGGCGTCGAGCAACCCCTCGTAGAGCAGGCGGATCTGCCGCGCGCGGAGGTAGTCGATCTCGGTTCCGTCGAAAATCTCCGCGAAGAGGTGCTCCGCCCGCGGTCGAATCGTCGCAGCGACGGCGCGCAGCCGCTCGAGGTAGGCGCCGTAGGTCTGTTCCATCTCGAGCATGTCGGCGAGCTCGGCGCTGCGAAAGGCGTTGAGCTGCTCGAGCGTCCAGGTCTCGAGATCGCTGAAGGGCACGCGGATTCGGTGCGCCGCCTTCGGTGTCTTGGCGCCGACCTCGGCCAGGTCGTCTTCGCCGACGAGCCAGCGGTGCATGTCGCGATCGATCAGCGTCTCCTGTTGGTAGTCACCCATCTCGACCAGCACGTTGTGCACCTCGGCGCCCGAGGGGCCCATCGGATCGGTGATCTGCGCCAGGCAGGCGGTCCAGTCGAGGCTATTGGACCAGGTCATCTGCGCCACGCAATAGTCGGTGATCCAGTAGCCCCACTCGTGGCCGCTGGTGAAGGTCAGGTGACCGTCGATGCCCTGGGGGATCATCGGCTCGAGATCCTTCAGATCGAGCCAGCGCATCTTCAGATAGATCGGCAGAAAGAGCGGCACCGCGTTGTCGAAGGTGAGCCACCAGGCGCTCTCGGGAAAATACCACATTCGCCGACCCTTCTTCAGCTCGCTCTCGAAGAGGGCGAAACGATCTTCGAAGGTCTCGTGGCCGTACGCAGGCGCGGGGCCGTGGAGCCCGTAGAACATCACGGTGTGGATCTGGAGGTTGACGTACGGCGGCAAGAGGGTGTGCACCAGGTTGACGTCGACGCCGAGATCGGGGATCACCTCCTCCTTGGTGATGTGGACGTTCTGCAAGAGATAGACCTCGGGGTAGCGCGTGTGGACCCACTCGGTGGCGAAGGTGAACCACTGGAGGATCTGGTCCTTCGTCGCGTCGGAGTTGAAGATCTCGGTGTCCGAGGCGCTCACGCCGAAGAAGTCGGGGAGGTTCTGCGGGTCGGCGAAGATCTGCTCGAGGCGCCCCTCGATCTTCGACAGATTCACCTCGAGGGGATCGGTCGGAACGAGGAGCGGTCGTCCGCCCTGCTGGATGTTCGTCAACCCGAGCCCGCTGCCGACGACCAGCCCGAGCTCCTTTTTCCAGGCGTTGATCGCCGCCGTGCCGCTGGTGCCGCTCGAATAGTTCTGCTTGAGCTTGATCAACCAGCGGATGAAGTTGCGCGCCCGCTTCACCGAGGCGGGGTCGTCCGAGGAGAACTCGTCGAGCAGCTCGAGGGGATGGGTCAGGTGCAGGTGAAACCCGCGCCACTTGAAGGTCGGACGCTCGACGTGCTCGAAGGGAGGCGTCGGGAACGTCAGCGTATCGGGGATGTACTCCTCCTCGGGGTGAAAGAAGCGCACACCGAGACGTTGCACCAGATCGTAGACGCTGTAGATCCGGGGACGCGAGCTCGGCGCGAAGAGCTCGACGAGGATCTTCGTCCGACCCGCTGCGGAGCGGCCCTTGATCACGAACGAGTCGCCGACGAGGCTGGTGCGTGTCGCCGCATCGACGCTCGAGTCGACGAGCCAGTCGCCGTAGACGACGATCACACCCTTGGTCGCCGCGTCCTCGAGCTCGGACCAGCGATACGAGGCTTCTGCGGGCACCGTGATCAGGCTCACCGAGGTCGCCCCCATCTCCTCGAGATAGCGCCTGAGATCGGCGACGGCATCGCGTACGACCTGGGGCTCGTTGGCACCGACGATCAGCGCGTATTCTGCGGTTCCGGCAAGCCTGGAAACCGGGGCGGGTGCATCGCAGGCGGCGCTGAACAGCGCGAAGCAGGCAAAGGCGAGAAGGCGCGACGAGCAAAAGCGTGCGCGCGTGCGTCGGTCGGACATCGTCTCCTCCATGTCAGCTCTAGCGCAGACCGGTGCGCGAGGCGACAAGAGCCTTGAGCTGCCTAACATTGAAGGGTTTTTCGAGACGCAGGTTGCCCACGCGCTCGAGATACTCGCGGGCGCGCGGCGTGAAGGCGCCGCCCGTGATGAAGACGACGCGTGTCGCCACCTCGGGAAACGACTCGGCGAGCCAGCGATGGAGATCCATCCCGGAGACGTTGGGCATCATCACGTCGCAGAGAATCAGGTCGAAGCTCTGGTCCTCGGCGAGAATCTGGCGCCCCTCTTCCCCCGATGCAGCTTCGACCACATCGTAGGCCTGCAACACGCGGCGGATCATCGCGCGAATCGCCGGCTCGTCGTCGATGACGAGGATCCGTGTCGCCTCCGATCCACCTTCATCCGAGCGGGAGATGGAGCGACTCGACTCGATTCGGGCGAGCCCGCCAGCGATCGGCAGATAGACGAAGAAACTGCTTCCCCGGCCGAGCTGGCTCTTCACCTCGAGGCGACCACCGTAGCTCTCGACGATGTTGCGCGAGATCGAGAGCCCGAGACCCGACCCGACTCCAACCGGCTTGGTCGTGAAGAAGGGCTCGAAAATCCGCGGGAGATTCTCGGCGGCGATCCCTTTGCCCGTGTCCCGTACTTCCACACAGACCTCGCCGCCCTCGCGACGGGTGGAGATCCGAATCTCGTTGCTCTCGATCCGCCCCTCGGGAATCGCGTGCGCGGCGTTGACGATCAGGTTCAAAAAGACCTGCGAGAGTCGCCCCTCGGTCGCCATCACGGGCGGCACGGGGCTATAGTCCTTGATCAGTCGCGCGCGGTATTTGACTTCGTTGGCGGCGATCGTGGCGGCGCACTCGAGAGCGTACGCGACGTCGATGTCGACGGGATCGTCCTTCTCCACCCGCGAGAAGGTCCCGAGACCCCGGGCGATCGTCTTGATCCGTTGCGCTCCACTCAGCGCGTCGCTGAAGCGCTCTTCGACCTCGACCAGCGCCTGGGAGTCGACGAGCGGGCTCTCCACCCCGACCACCGCGACGAGCTCCTCGTCCCCGAGCCTCGTGGCGAGATCGGCCCGCGCCCTCCGCAACGACTCGCGAAGGCGCGGCACCTCGTGGACCAGGGACTCCAACGAGTAGAGCACGTAGGTCAGGGGATTGTTGATCTCGTGCGCCACACCAGCAGCGAGCATCCCCATGCTCGAGAGGCGGTCGGCCTGCGCGAGGCCCGCCTGTACGTTCTTGCGCTCGGTGACGTCGCGAAACAGGCCGACGAGCGTCGACTTACCATCCACCTCGACGAGCGCCGTGTTGATGTCGGCGTAGAAGACACTGCCATCCTTGCGCTTCATCGGAATGTCCTCGGCACGCTGCACCTCGCCCTTGATGTGCCGCTCGAAGCCCTCGAGCACCTCGCCGATGTCGTTGACCGGATGAAAATCCCCAACGTGGAGCTCCCGCAACTCGGCGTCGCTGTAGCCCGTCATCCGGCAGAACGCGTCGTTGGCAAGATGCGGTTTCGATGTCTCGAGGTCGAGGACGAGGATCCCGTCGAGGACCTGGTTGAAAATCGAGCGAAAACGCGCCTCCGAACGCGCGAGATCGGTCTGCAACTCCGCCCGCTCATCCGCCCGACGCGCGGTGAGCAACGCGAAGGCGATGTCCGAGGCGACCTCGTGGAACAGCGAGCGTTCATCGACGTCGGCGGGC
>JAGQJP010000331.1 GCA_020430585.1 Myxococcales bacterium
GGACCGCCCCGGATCATCTTGGGCACTGCGTGTTTACCTTCCAGCTCGAGCCGGCGAAGTCGTAGCATCTCGCCGAGGACTTGCGCAATCGCGCAAGGTGTGTTTAACCTATCTTTGTAGCCTAAACTGCCGGCCCGGCGGGGCGTTCGGGGGTGCGAGATGCAGGTCGACAACCAGCCAAGAGGTCCACTCGCTCGACTGCGGTCGAATCGAGATGTGGTGCGGGCGACGGCTTGGGGGTTGGCTCTTACACTGCTCCTTGGCGCTGCGATCATCATCGGCTCGCGCGCTTTGTCGCACTTCGACGCCGCCCTCGTAGCGTACACGTTCGCTGTGCTCTTCGCGACCTTTGGCCTGACCTACCGCTATCTGATGTGGCTCTCGCGCCCGCCGACCGCTCTGTATTGGCGGCGGGGCTGGCAAGCCTTCGTTCGGCGAGGTCGGCGATTTCGCAACCTCCGGTTCTGGTTGCTGCGGCTCGCGACAGACGTCGCCCTCAACCGATTCATTGCCGTGCGCGACAAGCTGCGGGGCGGCGCCCACCTGCTGATCATGTGGGGTTGCATCATCGCCGTGCTGATCACCTTCCCCCTGGTCTTTGGCTGGCTTCATTTTCGTCCGGTACCCGGGGACTTGTCGCTGTACGAGGCGGTCGTCTTCGGTTTTCGGGCGTTTCGCTTTCCTCACGACTCGATCTTCGCCTTCTTCCTGTTCCACGGGCTGGTCTGGGCTTCGTTTCTGGTGATCGCCGGGGTGATGCTCGCCGTGCGGCGCCGACTGCGGGACCACGGCGCCGGTGCGGTGCAGCGCTTCGGCGAGGACTTCTTGCCGCTGATCTTACTCTTCGCGGTGAGCCTGACGGGGCTGATGCTGACCGCGAGTTACACCTGGATGAAAGGCTACGGATTCACCTTCATCGCCATTCTACACGCGATCACCGTGATCGGCACCTTCTTGTGGTTACCCTTCGGGAAGTTTTTCCATATCTTTCAGCGCCCGGCCCAACTCGGCGTCGGTTTCTACAAGGATCTCGGCCGAGCCGAGCAGCAGGCCCTCTGTCGACGCTGTGGCCACGCATTCTCCTCGCGGATGCACGTGACCGACCTGATCGAGGTCGAGCGGGCGCTCGGGTATCGCTACGAGGTCACCGATAGCGCCACGGAACACTATCAGTGGATCTGCCCGCCCTGTCGGCGCGCCGCGTTTGCGATCGCTCAGGGCAGGCTTTGGGAGGGCCGGCGAGGAGGTGCGTCGCTCGCGAGCGCACGCGCGCCTGCGCCAATGCCCCAGTCGGTCAACATCGGTATCGGGATGGGCCCGCTGGGCGACGAGGACGCGGAGAACTATCACCCATGAACAATCCGACCGTTGTGGACCTAGGGCCCGACCTCGAGTTGGGGACGATCCGGGAGTTCGGCCCCTCGCGCGCCTATGCCGGTGACGCGCACCTCGCCAGCGGCCTGACCCCGGACCGATACGTCAAGACCCACTGCTGTTTTTGCGGCCAGCAGTGCGGCATGCAGCTGAAGGTGAAGGAGAACACGATCGTCGGCGTCGAGCCCTGGTACGAGTTTCCCTTCAACCGGGGGATGCTCTGCCCCAAGGGCGTCAAACGGTATCTCCAACAATCACACCCCGATCGACTGTTGAGGGCGTACGAGAAGGATCGACATGAGACGTCCGGATTTCGCGCGCTGCCCTACGACCAGGCGATCGGTCGCGTCGCCGAGGCGATCGATCGGATTCAGCGCGAACACGGTAAGGACGCGTTCGCCGTCCTCTCCGGTGCCAGCTTGACGACCGAAAAGACGTACCTGATGGGCAAGTTCGCCCACATGTGCTTGAAGACCTCCAACATCGACTACAATGGCCGTCTCTGCATGGTCAGCGCTGGTGCGGCAAACAAGAAGGCCTTCGGGATCGATCGGGCGGCCAACCCCTGGAGCGACATTCTGGGAGCCGAGGTCGTGTTGGTGACGGGCGCCAACGTGGCGGAGTGCGCTCCGATCACGACGAACTACATCTGGCAAGCGCGCGAGCACGGGGCGAAAGTGATCGTCATCGATCCGAGGATCACCCCGCTGGCTCGGACCGCCGACCTCTTTCTGCCGGTCAAGCCGGGGCGCGACACGGCGCTCTTCAACGGAATCCTCCAATTGATGATCGAGAACGACTGGCTCGACCACGACTTCATCGAGCGACATACGGTTGGATTCGCCACTGTCGCCGAGCAGGTGCGCCCGTGGACAGCCCGCCGCACCGCCGAGGTGACGGGGATCGCCGAGGATCGAATCCGCAGCGCCGCCGAGCTTTGGGGCACCGCGCGGACGAGCTTTCTCATGCACGCCCGCGGGCTCGAGCACCACAGCCACGGCGTCGAGAACGTCTTGAGCGCGATCAACGTCGTGCTTGCGTCGGGCCGAATCGGGCGCCGAAACTGTGGCTACGCGACGATCACCGGGCAGGCGAACGGGCAAGGGGGACGCGAGCACGGGCAGAAGTGCGACCAGCTGCCGGGCGGCCGCGACCTCGCGAACCCCGATCACCGGCGCCACATCGCCGAGGTCTGGGGCATCGAGAGCGACGCGCTGCCCCAGCCGGGTGTCGACGCCTACGAGATCATGCGCAAGGCGGAGGCTGGTGAGATCAAAGGGCTGCTTTCGATCTGCTTCAATCCGGTCGTCTCGCTGCCAGACAACAACGTCGTCCGATCGGCTCTCTCGAAGCTCGAGTTCTTCGCGACGATCGATTTTTTCCTCAGTGAAACAGCGCGTTACGCCGATATCGTGCTGCCTGGGTCCCTGCAGGAAGAAGATGAAGGCACCGTGACGCAGCTCGAGGGGCGAATCGTTCGGATCAACAAGGCCGTCGAGCCGCCTGGCGAGGCGCGCGCCGATTGGCGGATCATTCAAGACATCGCACAGCGTCTCGGCCGCGGGCGAGGTTTCGAGTTCGACCACCCGAAGGCGATCTTCGAGGAGCTCCGTCTGGCCTCGAAAGGCGGCGTCAACGACTACTCCGGCGTGACGTACGAGGCGGTGGAGGAGCATTTTGGCGTCTTTTGGCCCTGCCCCGCCGAAACTCCAGAAGGTGTCGAACGCCCAGGGCCGCAGGGGACTCCCCGACTCTTCGAACCGGGCTCTTGGAATCCGATCGCCAACGGAAACGGTCCGTTCTACTTCGCCGATGGCAAGGCACGCTTCGTACCGACCCCCCATCGGGGGCCGGTAGAGGACGTCGATGAGGAATATCCGATCATTCTGACCACCGGGCGCGTCGTCAGCCAGTTTCTCTCGGGCAACCAGACGCGGCGCATTGGCCCGCTCGTCGACCACTATCCCGAGCCTCGAATCGAGATCCACCCGCGCTTGGCCGAAGAGCTCGGGATCCGCGACGGCGATTGGACGGTTGCCGAGAGTCGGCGCGGGAGCTGTACGCTCAGAGCCGCTGTCGTGCGCACGATTCGCCCGGACACGGTGTTCATTCCCTACCATTGGGGTGGGCGCAAAAGCGCGAATCAACTGACGATTGCCGCGCAGGACCCGATCTCGAAGATTCCGGAGTACAAGGTTTGCGCCGTGCGCCTGCGCAGGGCCGATCGGCCCCCAGAGTACGCCGCCGAGCTCGAGCCACAACAATGACGGAAACGGGAGGACGGAACTCGATGGCCCCATCTCGCCCGCTCGAATTCTTCATCGACCCCGGTCGCTGCATTGGCTGCCAGTCTTGCGTCCAGGCGTGCACCGAATGCGACACGCACAAGGGCCAATCGATGATCCAGCTCGACTTCATCGATCGGGCTCAGTCGACACAGACCGTGCCCGTCGTCTGCATGCATTGCGAATCGCCGACCTGTGCCGAGGTCTGCCCGGCGGACGCGATCAAGCGGTCCGAGGAGGGCATCGTACAGACCGCCCGCAAGCCGCGCTGTATTGCGTGCAACAACTGTGTGCTGGCCTGTCCGTTCGGGGTGCCGAAGATGAATACCCGGATGAGCCTGATGATGAAGTGCGACATGTGCTTCGACCGGACGTCCGTCGGACTCAAACCGATGTGCGCATCGGTCTGTCCCAGCCAGGCGCTCGCCTTTGGGACGCGCGAGGAGATGGCTCGCCTGAGGCCGAGAGCGACGCCGGTCAACAGCTTTCGCTTCGGCGGGCAGACCATTCGCACGAAGGTCAACATCATGGTCCCGGAGGCCGTGGCTCACGAGATCGTCGATGTGACCGCCGCGCTCTTCGAGCCGACGATCGGGCACGACATGCTCGATGATGCCTTCGAGATGGCCCCCGTCGGAACATCCGGCGGAAGGACGAACCAGCCGAATCACGCTACCCCGCCGACGACACGAGAAGGTGACACATGAGCGAGTCAACAAACCCAAAGGGGCAGCCGCGCGCGAACGAGGAGCCTCTCTTGAACGAGTCGTTCCACGCCCACGAGCAGCTCCACGCAAACGAGCAACTTACGGCGCCCGACGGCCGGCCGGCGAAGGAACAGCCGACGTGGCGGCGCGACTTTCCCGTGGACAGCGCTCGGGATGAGTACGTCTCGCGTCGCGCCTTCGCCCAGTTCATCGTTCTCACGAGTGCCGCGTTTGCGGCGGGGCAGGCTTGGATCGGAGCCAAGAGTCTCTTTGGCCGTCGTGTCGCGGCTCCACCGGTCATGGCGATCGCCACGATCGACGAGCTCACGATCGGCGGTGCAAAGACATTTCGGTACCCGGAGGGGAGCTCGCCGCGTTTGCTCATCCGGCTCGCTTCGCGGGAGTTCGTCGCCTATGACCAACAGTGCACGCACCTACAATGTCCAGTGATACCGGCGGTCGCCCAGGGACGACTCCACTGCCCGTGTCATAATGGTTGGTTCGATCTGAAGAGCGGACAGCCGATCGCCGGTCCGCCGCGTCGTCGGCTGCCGCGGATTCGCCTAGAGATCCGGGGAGATACTGTCTTCGCCGTCGGCGTGGAGGGAGCCCCATCATGAGCGCGAAGCGTCACGCCACCCTGCGCCAGCAAATGACGATCGTCAACGGAATCGTCGTCCTTTTGGTCTTGATTGTGATCTTGCAGCTCTGGCTTCTGATCGCGACGATGAACGCGTTTCTCGGCGGTGATACCGCAACCGCCGTTCCGGGGGCCCTCGTCAGCCTTGGTTGCCTTCTTCTCAATGTCGGGCTCGTGATCTACCTGCGGCGGCTACCACTATGACCGCTGCTGACTCCCCAGGCGCCTTGGGACGCGTTTTGCACTCCGTGAAGCATCTCGCACCCGCATATTTTGCGCTCGTGATGGCAACCGGGATCGTCTCGCTGGCGGCTCATGCATTGGAGATGCCCCACGTCGCCGTTGCGCTCGTCGTCGTCAACGTCACCTGCTACGCCGTGCTGGTGTTGATGCTGGTCACGCGAATCGCGCTCTATCCCAAGCGCGTGATCGAAGACCTGAGCGACCACGCGCGGGGACCGGGGTTCTTCACGGTTGTCGCCGGCACCTGCGTTCTCGGCGGTCAGATCGAAGTGATTCTCGGCGCGACCGAGCTCGCTCATGCGCTCTTCATCGCAGGCGTCGTCCTCTGGATGTTGGTGATCTACAGCTTCT
This sequence comes from Myxococcales bacterium, assembly GCA_020430585.1. Classification (GTDB taxonomy): domain Bacteria; phylum Myxococcota_A; class UBA9042; order JAGQJP01; family JAGQJP01; genus JAGQJP01. The sequence goes on from JAGQJP010000331.1 coordinate 5,601, forward strand.
TCACCGCAACCGTCATCCGCGAAACGAAGCCGTCCCTCGCAGACGGCATCAACGGGGCCTGGCTGATCGCCGTAGTCGCGACCCAATCGGTCTCGGTGCTCGGATCGCTGTTGTCCAGAAAGCTCGGACCTGCCAGCGACGGGGTGCTGTTCTTCTCGCTCTGCATGTACTTTCTCGGTGCGATGCTCTATGTCACAATAATCACTCTGATTTTCTATCGATTTACCTTCGTCGAGATGACGCTCGAAGACATGACGCCCCCCTACTGGATCAACATGGGGGCGATGGCGATCACCACTCTCGCCGGATCGTCACTCATTCTCGCCAGCGCGAGCTGGCCCTTTCTCGCGTCGCTTCGCCACGTTCTGATCGGATTCACCTTGATGTTCTGGACGACGGCCAGCTGGTGGATCCCACTTCTGGTGATCCTCGGTATCTGGCGTCACATCGTCCGCCGCTTTCCATTGCGATATGATCCGACCTACTGGGGCATGGTCTTTCCCCTCGGCATGTACACCTTCTGCACGTCGAAGCTCGCCAAAGCCAGTGGATTGTCGTTTCTGACGGTGATCCCGACCTACTTCGTCTACCTCGCGCTCAGCGCCTGGACTCTCACCTTCGGCGGGATGATCTACGTTCTGTTCGTCCCGAAGACGCGCCGCTCAACCGTGAACGATACGATCTGAGTCCGTACCGGCAGCCAACGCTGATGGGACGACTTCGATGACGATCTTGCCGCGGGCGCGCCCGGATTCGCTGTAGCGGTGGGCGTCGGCGATCGCCTCGAGAGGAAAGACGCGATCGACGTGGGGTTTGACGGCGCCGGACTCGATCAGCGCCGTCAGCTCGGCGAGCTGCCGACCACAGGCGTTGCGCACCACGTGGCGGGCGGTGATGCCGTGGCGCAGCTTCGAGCCGATCATCATCCCGGCGGCGTGGAACACCATCGCGGCGACACTCTCGTCGCCAAGCGGCGATGAAGCCCTGACTGCCGTGACGCGCCGCCGAGACCGCGTTCCAGCCGAAGGCGAATGGCTGATCGGTCTTGAAATCGATCAGTGTGCCCGTTTGCAGCTGGTCCCCATCAGCGCCGCCGATGATCGCGAAGCCGATGCGCTCGCTGGGCGACGGGCCGGTCTGGCGAAACTCCGACCAGACGATCGCGCCGCTGGTGTCAC
>JAGQJP010000332.1 GCA_020430585.1 Myxococcales bacterium
CCGGGCTTGACGACGAACATCGTGCTCTTCATATTGCCCAGCAAGCGCCGGATCGTGAGCTCACGCTCGACGACCGCGCTGCTCTTGGTTCCGACGATTCGCAGTCGCGTGATGCGCCCACTGATGCCGCGTTGCAACGATACGATGCCCTTGATCCCGCCGACCGGGTGGCGTCGGTTGACGAGGCGCGCCAACTCGGTCTGCGTGAGCCGTCGCTTCCAACGAAAGTGCTTGCGATTGTACGTCGACGTGCCGCCCCAGGTCTTGGGCGGATGCTCGAGCCAGGCGAGGATGTTTCCGTCATGGATGCCGCCCCGAAAGCGGGGATCGGCCACCGAGTAGTCGAGATGGCCGCGCAGCTGCGGGTTGCGCGGAGAATTCCAGACGTTCTCGTTGTGTTCGGTGAAGCCCCCTGCGTTCGCGCTATAGACCGTGTCGACGAGTCGATTTCCCGCGAAGAGCGCCACGCCGCGCGTGAGATCGACGGCGCGATTGGTCGCAGGCGTCTCCTTCTTGATCCCAGAGTAGACCTGACACATCTGGGACGAGCAGGTGAGATAGGGGTCGGCGAGGTGTCGCACGCCGATCTTGGCGAGCAGCTCGCCCCGCGCGGCGATCGCCTGAACCTTCAGCGCCTCGAGAGGCGCCGAGGGGAAGATCTCGGACGGCACGATACCGCGCAGAAGATCTTCGGCGCTCACCGAGTTCACCACCGCCAGCTTGCCGAAGCGGTCGACCGCGACGTAGAGGCTGCCGCGATATCGACGATCCTCGCGGCCGTGCCAGGCGTAGCCGACGCCAAACTCGACGCTGTGCACGGTGAGCGGCTGCGACGATGCAGGCAGCAGCCAGACCACGTCGCGAATCCGAATCTTCATCGTGTTCTGGTTATTGGTCACGATCAGCGTCCCGCTCGATCGACGGTGCAGCTCGGCGTGGACGCTGACGTCGATCTGCTGTTTCTGCGCTACGACCCGTGCGGCCCGCAGCGCCTCTTCGAGACGGCGAAAGCCCGGCATCAGTCCGATCAGATTGAGGCGGTTGTCGAGCACCTTGCCGCGCAGCGCGAAGATGCTGCCGACCTCGAAAACCTTCGTCTTTTGGCCGCGCTGCCGCCACGTCTCGACGACGCCCCGCAGAAAGGCGAAGTTCGACGGCGCCGCCTTGCCCACGATCACGTAGTAGCGAACCTCGGCAGGCTTCGCACCCTCGAGCCGCACGCTCCAGATCGTCTTCGTCTCGGCCAGCACCTCGGGGCTTCCCGTCTCGCCCAGACGCAGACGCACACCGCCCGGTGACGAGATGCGAATCTCGCGCTGCCGCTCCATCAGCTGAACGGAGATGATCGGCACGCCGCCGCCGTCGAAGCCGAACTTCGTGCTGTAGAGCAGCGCCGCCTGGTCCGTCGACGTGAACTCGCCGTACGCGCGACCACCAAAGACGATCGCGCTGAGCATGCCGACGGTGAGCGCTGCAATCCTGAGCCAAACCATGCGTCGAACCATCAGCCAGAGAACCATTTTGCCCACGATAATCGCCCGAAGCGGCCGATGCAAGCAAAATGCCGCAAGCGGGCGCGCCTCGATTCGGCACGCTGCCGCTTTCCAATCAGCAACATCTGTGCTAGTAGTTGTTGGCAACATTGGCGGTTCTTGTTACACTAAAAAACACCGAATTTGGTCGTAAGTCCCGAGCAGTCGCAGGATATCGCAGTGAGGCGACGGTAATTCTGGATGTCAAACCCCGCACAGAAATACGTCGTACTTGAGAAGCTGGATTCCGGCGGGATGGCCGAGGTCTTCCGCGGAAAAGTGACCGGCGTCCAAGGGATCGAAAAGCTCGTCGCGATCAAGCGCGTCTTGCCGTCGCTGACCAAGAACGAGAAGTTCGTCGCGATGTTCCTCGATGAGGCGCGCCTCAGCATGCGCCTCAACCACGCCAATATCGTCACGGTATTCGACGTCGGCGTTGCCGACAACACCTACTTCATCGTGATGGAGTTCGTGGACGGCGTCAACCTGCGCAAGCTGCTCGAGATTCTCTCCGAGCGCGGGATCAGGTTGCCCCTCAAGGTGGCCGTCTTCATCATCATGGAAGTTTGCAAGGGCCTCGCCTACGCCCACGAGAAGAAAGACCAGCAGGGACGCCCGATCGGAGTCGTCCATCGTGACATCAGCCCGCCGAACGTGTTGATCAGCCGTTCGGGCGAAGTCAAGATCACGGACTTCGGTCTCGCCAAGGCGACGACCCAGGTCGAGTTCACCGATCCCGGCGTCGTCAAGGGAAAGTTCAGCTATCTCAGCCCCGAAGCGGCGGAGGGTCAGCCCGTCGACCACCGCACCGACATCTTCGCCGCAGGAATCCTGCTCTACGAGATTATCGCCAACCGCCGTCTCTTCCTGGGCAAGAGCGACTATCACACCGTCGAGTTGATCCGCCAGGCGAAGGTCCCGTCGCTGCGCAAGTACAACTCCGAGGTCGACGAAGAGCTCGAAGCGATCGTGATGACGGCTCTGACCAAAGAGCCGAGCCAGCGTTCCCAGTCCGCGCGACAGTTCGGCGACGCGTTGGCGGACTACCTGTTCAACCATCGAATGAAGGTCACGATCTACGATCTCCAGGAGTTCCTCGGCTCGGTGTTGGCCGAAGAGGTCACGGAGAAGATCGAGGACGACTCGGATTTGCTCTCGGGCATCATCCAGCAAGAGATCAACAACATCGTCTCCCTCGACCTCGGCGACGTGCCCTCCTTCGACGATGGCGCCAAACCGCTCTCGGACAAGGATCTCTCGAGCGCGGTGCCGTCGGACTTCGATTATCAGCTGCACCTGCACGATGCCTACGATGAAGAGGAGGACGACGAGCGCACGATCATCGACGTGCCCTACCACATTCGGGCGGACATCATCCAGAATGTCGACTCACTCGAAGAGATCCTCGAAGGAAAGGACTCGCAGGCCGCGCCTTCCGCGCCGCCCGTGCGGATCAACACCCAGTCGGCGATGAACGCCGCGGTGGAGCCGCGCTCGAGCTTCAACCTCTACTGGTTGATCCCGATCGTCCTCGGCTTGCTCGCTGGCGTCGGCGCCGTCGTCTACTTCTTCGTGCTCAACAAATAGGTCGGAACTGGGAGGGGACGCCGGACCGCGTCGAGGTCAGATGTCGTAGTAGAGCGAAAACTCGAAGGGCGTCGGGCGCAGACGGACCGGGTCGACCTCGTTGGCCATCTTCCAGTCGATCCAGTTGTGAATCACATCGGCGGTAAAGACGTCGCCGCGCAGCAGAAACTCGTGATTCGCTTCGAGGTCGCGCAGCGCCTGGTCGAGGCTCGCCGGCACGCCGGGGATCTCGCGGAGCTCGGCGGGGCTGAGGCCGTAGATGTCCTTATCCAGCGGCTTGCCCGGGTCGATCTTGTTCTCGATCCCGTCGAGGCCCGCCATCAACAGCGCCGCAAAGCCCAGATACCCGTTGCACGACGGATCGGCGGTACGAAACTCGATCCGCTTCGACTTCGGCGAGCTCGAGTACATCGGGATCCGGATCGCCGCCGAACGGTTGCGGCTCGAGTACGCCAGGTTCACAGGCGCTTCGTAGCCCGGCACCAGACGTTTGTACGAGTTCGTGGTCGGGTTGGTGAAGGCGCAGACCGAGCGCGCGTGCTTGAGCACCCCTCCGATGAAGTAGAGCGCCGTCTCGCTCAGCCCGGCGTAGCCGTCGCCAGCGAAGAGATTCTCTCCGTCCTTCCAGATGCTCATGTGCGTGTGCATCCCCGAGCCATTGTCACCGTACAGCGGCTTGGGCATGAACGTCACAGTCTTGTTGTGCCGTTTCGCCACGTTCTTGCAGACGTACTTGAACCACTGCAACGCGTCGGCCATGTAGAGCAACGGCATGAACTTGAGGTCGATCTCGCACTGGCCCGCCGTCGCCACTTCGTGGTGGTGACACTCGACGTGGTAGCCCAGCTCTTCGAGGACCATGCTCATCTCGGCGCGAACATCACCCAGGCTGTCGGTCGGAGAGACTGGGAAGTAGCCCTCTTTGTAGCGCGGCTTGTAACCCAGGTTCGGTTTCTCGTCCCGCCCCGTGTTCCAGCGTCCCTCGACGCTGTCGACCTGGTAGAAGCCGCCCTGGGCCGACTGATCGAAACGCACGTCGTCGAAGATGAAGAACTCCGCCTCCGGGCCTACATAGATCGTATCGCCGATCCCGGATGACTTGACGTAGGCTTCCGCCTTGCGCGCGATATTGCGCGGATCGCGCTCGTAGGGCTCACGCGTAACCGGGTCGTAGATGTCGCAGATCAGCGAGAGCGTCGAGTTGCCGTGAAAGGGATCGATCTTCGCCGTCGACGGGTCGGGAATGACCAACATATCCGACTGGTGGATCTCTTTCCAGCCACGGATCGACGAGCCGTCGAACCCGAGACCGTCTTCGAAGAGATCCTCGTCGAGGTTGCTGACCGGCACGGTGAAGTGTTGCCAAAGCCCCGGCATATCGAGGAACTTCAGGTCAACCATCTTCACTTCGTGTTTCTTCGCGAACTTGATCACGTCACCTGGTGTCATGTGAAATCACTCCTGCGTTCAATCTAGGTTACAGACAGCCGTCGGGGGTTATACCGCTTCCGCACCTTTTTCGCCCGTCCGAATTCGGATCACTTCCTCCACCGGGAGGACGAAGATCTTTCCATCGCCGATCCGTCCGGTGCGAGCTGCCTTCTGGATCACGTCCAATACTTGGTGCAGCTGCTCGTCGGCAACGATGATCTCTAGCTTGATTTTCGGGATGAAGTCAACGACATACTCGGCACCCCGGTAGATCTCACGTTTTCCGCCCGTGCGCCCGAAGCCCTTGACCTCCGTCACCGTCATTCCTTCGACGCCCACCTCGCTCAAGCTCTCTTTCACTTCATCGAGCTTGAACGGTTTGATAATCGCCTCGACCTTCTTCATCGCAATCTCCTTCGCGCCTCAAAAGCGACACCAACTATATGCCAGATTTTCAGATTTGTGCAAGCAGAATTCGGGTTTCACGACCCATTCGCCACGCTCGACAACAAAACGATGCCAATCCTGCATTTTTTTGAGCACACCACAAACATCGCCCTCACATTTCGGGTCGACCGACGGCGGCGCAACGCCCAGGCGACAACTTTCGTCGGTCAGACCCAGATCGTTTCGCATCTCTGAACGTTTATCTGTTGGGAGATCGCAAAGGAGAGTCCACGATGAGCGCCCTAACACGTACGATTACAACCGTTTTCACGCTTCTACTGATCGCCGTTCTGACGTCCTGCGTTTCGCTGGCGCGCAGCACGGTCACCCCCCACGCCCCGGTTCCCCCGGGCCAGGACAGCGGCGCGCTGCTCTTGGACAAGCATCGCGTGGTGGAGAGCGTAATCAAGGTCCTTCCGAACCCCCTCGACCAGGCCTGGTCACCCGACGGGAAGACGCTCTACCTGACGCACCACAGCGCGGGCCAGATCTCGGTGATTCGCCATCGTCAGGTCGTGCGCACGAAGTATATCGGCCGCAACCTGACCGGCATCGCGATCACCGCCGATGGCTCGACGATGTACGTCGGTGTCGCCGGAGAAAACTACGTCGCCGTGATCGACGCCAAGAGCCTCGCGATCAAGCACAAGATCCCGACCGGTCGTTGGCCCCTCGGGGTTCGTCTCGCCAAAGACGGACGCTACATCGCCGTCGCCTGCTACCTCTCGAACCACGTCGAGATCATCTCGACGGCGACCTTCGAGAAGCGCGTCGTGCCCGTCGGCTCGAACCCGTTCTATCTGGCGATTTCTAAGTATGGCCATCGCGTCTTCGTCGCCAACCACTCGTCGGCGAACGTGACGATGATCAGCGTCGAGCTCTCCAAACGCAGAGCGCTCAAGCAAAAGGATATCTTCGTCCACGTGATCAAGACGCTCCCCGTCGGTCGGCAACCGGTCTGCGTCGCCCTCTCCGACGACGAAAAACACCTCTACGTCGCCAATTATGGCAGCGGGACGGTATCGGTCGTCGACGTGCCGGGAGAACGGATCGAGGCGACCTGGAAGGTGTCGACCAATCCGTACTGGGTGGCGATCCATCCCAAGCGCGCCTTCGTCGTCGTCAGCCACCAACGCAATCCGGCGGTCTTTCTGTTCTATTCCAACGGCAAGCGCACCCGGGTGCAGATGAAGAACGGCGGGGTGAACATGCTCTTCTCCCGAGACGGCAAGCGCCTCGTGGTCTCGAACTTCCACAGTCAAACGATCAGTATCATCGAATAGCTTGCACCCGCGATCGGGCGCTCATCGGCGAGAGACGAGAGAGGCAGAACGCGGCGAACGCGGCCTGGCTCACTTGCCAGCGCAAGCGGCGGTCCAGATGTCGATCACCGCTTTGTGCTCGGGCTTGGCCAAGTTGTACTTCTTGAGCGCCTCGAGGGTCGGCTTGATCGTCATCGAGCTACAGAACTTGTACGAGTCCTTCGACTTCTTCTCCATGATCTTGTAGCCCAGGTCGACAAAGCAGAACGTCGCGAAGTCCATCGCCATCTTCTTCGCCGACGGCGTCCCGACGGCCAGAAGCTCGTCGATGTCCTTCACCTTGCAGGTGTAAGGCAGGTAATCCTTGTACTTGGCGAGGTTCTTCTTCGCGTCGACCATCTGCGCACCGATCTTCATCTCCATGCAGGCGCCCATCAGCGCTTTCTTCTGCACGTCGGTCGCGGCGGCGTTCTTGAACAGCTCTTTTTGCGACTTGCCGTCCTTGTAGCAGATGCTGATGTACTCGTTCTTGCCCGTCTTGGCCAGCTCGCCGAGCCACATCGGCGCGCTGGTCAGACAGAAGGCGTAGTACTTCTTCGCCGCCGCCTTGGCGTTGTCGTCGCCCTTCTCCAACGCACGCTTCGCGGTAAAGCCCCAGGAACAACGGCTCAGCGCCTTCTTGAAGTCCTTGGCCGTTGCGAAACCCTTGATCTTGTCGATGTCTTTGTTGATGTTCTCCGCCATCCGCGCCAGCTCTTCGCGTTCCCACTTCTTCTTGAACACGTCCATGTTCGCTTTGCGGATGCCTTTGACGCAGTCTTTGAACTCACCGCACTGCTTTTTCTTCGTGCAGTCGAACATCTGTTCGGTGATCTTGCCGACGTCTTTATCTTTGCGGTCATCTTCGCAACGCTTGAGAAACTTCTCTTTCCGCTTCTCGAGCTTGCTCTTGTCGCCGGAACCTTCGCATTCGATGTACTTGGTCAGCATGTCTTTGCAGCCCGGCTTCTTGCACGCGATGTGCGAGGTCGCCAACGCGAGCCCGATCACGAGCACACCTAGCATCTGTCGGTTCATGATTCCCTCCATGGAATGATTGCACCGCCTATCGCGAGACATTCTATCCAGATCGACTCAGAATGCAAGGCGGCATCCAGATCGCGGTTCTAGCCTGTAGAAACGACGATTTGGCTCTTCTCGTCGAGGTTCGACGGCGTCGTTTCAGACTCTCGGTGGTACTGGATATCTACACTGTGCGCGCTCGTTGGCGCTCGAGAGCTCGAGAGGCTACTTTCCGCAGCGCTTGAGGGCTTCTTTGGTGAGCTTCTGCCAGCTATCCTTGTCCGCCGAGAGCTTGTCGATCGCGCGGCGATACGACTCGACGGTCAAACCGAGGGTCTGAAGCCGTGCTTTGAGCACCTCTTCGGTGAGCTTGCCCTGGCGCGAGAGGCAGACGACCTCGGGGTAGAGCTTGCGCACCGCGTCGAGGTCCTTGGACGAGAGCGTCAACTTCGGCTCGGGTCTCGGCGCTGGCGACGGAATATCCGGCCCTTTGGGCGATAGATCCGGCGTCGGCGGAGTCGGCGGCATCGTCGGCGCAGGGACGTGCGGCGCCGGACCCTCGGGCGTCGGCGGTGAGTCCGGGCCGTTCGGAGGCTGATTCGGGTCGTTCGGTCCCGGTTGATTCGGATTGGTCGGTCCCTGGGGCCCCACTTTGGCGAAGATGCGCCCCGCCTCGGGCAGCCGACGGCAATCGACCATCACCATCAATGGACGGCCGTAGCGAATGTACTGGAAGAAACAGAGCCGACGCCGCGTATCGACGATATAGCGCGCGTTGCGCATCCGCGTCGGAATGATCACCATCTCGGGAACCCGCGGTGGGCCGTCTTGCCGCACATCGTGCGGGTACCGTGGCGGTGGGCCTGGCTCTCGACGGTAGGACTCGTAAAAACAGCCGCTGACAATACTCGCGAGGGAGAGCAGCAGCGCCAGGGCCCGCAGCGCGCGACCGAACGTCGAACCCACGGCATGACTACTATTCATTGACGACTTCACGGCGGCCTCCGCTTTTCAGCTCTTCTAACCAACGATCATAGGCTGTGTAAATCTTCCCTGCAGCGTTTTTTTTGGCGGTGACCGCGGACCTCGGCGATCGTCAGGCGCCCGCTGCGACGATCGGCAGTTATCCCCCGCGGTTGGCGAAATCCGTGTTCCCAGGCACATCGATTGCAAAGCCGTCGAAGTGTCGAACACCGCGACGCCCCGCGGTGTCCGCGCGTCAACGCGACGAACGAACAACGGAGACACCGATGAGACATACTCGACGACCGATAAAGTCCCTCGCGACCGCACTCCTTCTGTTGCTGCATCTGGGCTGCGGAGGCACGCCGACAGACGACACGAACCACTGCATCGGCGCCAAATGCGACGACGGCGCCCCCCTGGAAGAGCTGCAGGCGATCCGCGTCGACGACGTCGCCTCGTGTCGAATCGCGGCCAACGACGACGTGGACGAATTCTACAAGGCCGCACAGATAACCTGTCGCGGCTCGCTCTCGGTCGCTGAACCAGTGCCGTTGCAAAGCGTCACCGTCGTCGTCACCTCGGAGAGCGACCCGACATTGCACGATGAGAAAACGATCGCCCGCGGCGACTTTGGCCGTGACCTCGCGCTCGCGACGGTCTGGAAGGAGAAATTTCCGATTCGGATCAGCATCACCGCACACCTGAAGAGCGCCATCGACGACGCCGTGCGCTACAGCGGAACATTCTCGACCACGATGCGCCTCACCTTCGCGCAGATCGGTGCAGAGACGGCGCTGCAACTCGCAGCTCCGTTCCAGCTCTGGCCCGTGCGCTTCGTCAGCGGCTCGACCGATCTGAGCTTCCTCTATCTGCACGGTGACCAGACGCTCGGGGACACCGACGGGTCGACCGACGGCGTGCGCGTCGAGACGAACGCGATGCGGCGCTCGGCGACAGAGCTGTTCACGACGCTCTATCTACCCGTCTCGACCCAGGCGGGCGCCACCTTCGACGGTTTCTATCAGTTCGATGGAGACGCTCGGTTTCCCGTCTCGATCAGTGGCCCCGGCTACTGGTACGTCGCCGCCGACGGCGCGCTGCGACTGGCGAGCGAGAGCGAGATCCGCGCCTTTCGTGCGCTGTTGAACCCCGAGAGCCCGACGCCGAACACCCCGTCACAGGAGCAGACGGACGGTGTGACACCCGCTCCCGACACGACGACGCCGAGCAGCGACATCAACGGCCCTACGCCCGACAACGAGAGCGAGAGCCCGCTGCCGACCGGCCCGACCGCCTGCTCGCTCGAATGCGGAACGCACCAGATCTGCCTCGATGGGGCCTGCAAAGACTCCTACTACGAGGGTAAGAGCTGTCTACAGGACAGCGACTGCGCGAAGATCTATCAGGGCAACCAATACCGCCAGATGCTCTGCGACCCCAAGAGCTACGCCTGTGTGAGAACGTTCGAGGAGGGCACCTTCTGCCACGCCGACAGCGACTGCGGCGTCTTCTACGTCAACGGCCAGCCCAAGGCGCTGCTCTGTCACCTCGAAACGTCGCGCTGTACCAAGTCGTTCAGCGAAGGTGCCTACTGCAAGAGCAATGCGGATTGCGGCTCGTTCTATCTGAACGGACAGCCGAAGCCGCTGCTCTGCCACCACCAGACCTCGCTGTGCACCAAGTCGTACAGCGAGGGCGCCTATTGCCAGCGCACCGAAGACTGCGGCACGTACTACGTCAACGGCATCGGACGACCGCTCTCCTGCGACGCGGCGACCGACAGTTGCCAACGCCAGCCGTGACGCGGCACTCCCGCGGACAACCGACCCACCTTTGAGGCCCCGATTCTGCGGTGCGGCGTGGGCGATCGATCAGCGCCCGTCGAAAACCGCTCGGATCACTTGCGACGCGATCTTGCCGCGGGGGGAAAAGCCGAGCCTTCCCTCCTCGTCGGTGTCGACGTCGCTGAACCACTTCCAGACGAAGACGCCCGCGAGCTTCTCGACGTCGCGCAAGCCGAGGAAAAAGGCGCGAAACGCCTGGGCCTGCGCGCGCGCATCATAGCGCCGCATCGAATCGGCGAGGTTCTCGGGCCAATCCCAGGGCCGAATCGCGGTGCCGTGGACCGACTTGTAGCCGACCTCGGTGAAGAGCAGCGGCTTGCCGAACCGCTTGGAGACCCGCCGATAGCGGGCGAGGTGCCGTTTGACCGCGGCGAGCAGCTCGGCATCGCTCGGCTCGAGCTTCGTCGTCAGCGGTGGAAAGAACTGGACGCCGATCCAGTCGAGCTTGTCCCAGAACTCGATCGTCGCCACCTCGTCCCAGTTCGCGGCGTACGTCAGCGGGCCGCGATAGACCGCGCGCACCGCGGCGATCGTCTTCTCCCACTCGACACGCTGGCTGCGGCTCGAGCTCTTGAACTCGACGCCGACGACGAAGGCGTCGACCTTCAACCGCTCGGCGAGCCGCGCGTAGTGCAGAATGAAGCGACGGTAGCTCGCGAACCAGCTCTGCCAGCCATCGACGCCCGCCGGCTGAATCGCGCCGCGCCAGGCACCGCGCCGAACCCAGATGTGGGGCTTGAGCTGCACCTTGAGGCCGAGCTGGCGCGCCTGACGGATCTCGCGCTCGATCCGTCGATCGTTCTCTCCCGCCCGATGAGACGGCGCGAGGTGCACCTCGCGGCTCGTGAGCGACGGCTGCCAACCGAAGGGCGTCAGGCTGATCCAGCGCACACCGAGCGCCCAGAGCTCTCGCTTACTCGCCAGCGACGCCGCCGAACCGTAGCCGCGGACGCCGCCCCCCTGCCAGTTGTGGGCGTAGCAGATGCCTCGCTGCACGCCGCGGGGTAACGGCGCGAGCCCGCGCGACAGTGCTGGCATCGTCGGCCGAGTCGACGGCGCCGTCGGCTTCTCGCTCCGCGTCGTGGGGGTCGTCCGCGTCGGCGAGCGCGTCGTCGTCCGATCCCTCCGGAATTTGGCGTGACCGACGTGATCGTGCTGGCGCTGCGCTGCGCTCTTGCGGCATCCCAGCGCGAACGACCCGCTGGCGACGACCGTGAGCAGCGCGAGACACGCTCCCCACCCCCATGCCCTCGAAGGCGCGCTGTTCTTCGCCTCGATCATGGCGTTCTCGTCGGCGGATTGGGTGGCACCGGGTTCGTTCGATCGAGGATCAACACGCCGCCGCCGTTCGTGGCGATCGCGATCACGTCCTTGTCGGCGTCGATCCCCGTCGGCCGGCCGTCGGTTGGCAGCGCCAGGCTCGTCACGATCGTCGGCTGGCTCGCGTCGACGAGATCGACGACGACCAACATCGGCGCAGGTACACAACCGACGACGAAGGCGACGCGGCCGAATACGGCGACACTGCTCGCCTCGATCCCGATGTCGACGACGCGGGCGATGCTCGGTGACGACGGATCGGCGATGTCAATGACCGCCAAGCCGCTCCCGTACGCGACGACGAGCGTCGCCACGTCGAGGACAGCGATCACGATCGGGAAGCTCGCCGGCTCGGCGGTCCCTCCCGTGAAGCCCGCACCTGGGATCAAGAGCTGGCCGAGAGTCACGAGGCCCGGTGGATCGGCGAGCTCGAGGATCGTCAGGCCGAAGTCGTCGCCCTCGATGTGCGTCGAGACAAAGCCGAGACGCCCGTCGGCGGAGATCAGGACGTCGGGCTGCCCGCGACCGGGATCGGTCGTCGCCGTCTCGCTGCCGAGCTTGCCTGCGGCGCTGTAGGTCCAGAGCGTTAGCTCGTCGGTACCTCCCGAGACGATCACCAGACCCTTGGCCGCCGAGACACCCGCATAGGGTCCGACGGGCGCAGATATCGGGCCGTCGGCGAGGGCGGGGTTCCGTGGATCGACGAGGCCGAAGACGCTCAAGAACCCGGGCGAGCGCGCGTCGAGCACGAAGAGCTTGCCGTCGGCGAAGGCGACGTCATCAACGCTGCCGCTGCCGCTGGGGGGCGGCACGAGCTTGAGCAGCGTGCGCGTGGCGGGGTCGATGATCGCCAGACCGCTCTTGCCAGCGGCGGCATAGACGAGCCCTCCGACGAGGACCAGGTTGCTCGCCACAACGTCGACGGGCAAAAACGGTGCCGAATCGACCGTCGGACCGCTCCTTCCGCTCTTGCACGACACGAGGAACGCGGCACAGAGCCACACGAGCAGCCCCCGCCGGACGGCGACCTGGAGAATACGCAGCCCTATGCCCCGGCTTCGTTCGCGATTCGATCCGTGACGCGATCTCGACATCACCCCCCTCACCTGCTGACCCATCGATCGGCCCGTTGATCGTAGCACAATTTGGCCGCGTTGTGGGCGAGGCAATCGTTGACCCCGGGCTCCTGAGCATCGACGCCGCGCTGTCGAGAAGGGCCTTCGACGCCTGACCGACGCGGATCAACCCAACGCGAGGCGTTTGCGGGCCGGTCCTGAGTCTGCATCGAGCGCCACCGCCTGAGCCTCGAGCTCTGGCACGAGCTGCCGGAAGATGTAGTGCTCGAAATGCGCATAGGCCGCGAGGTGCGACCAGACATTCCAGACCAGGGTCAGGTTCGACCCGACGGCGTGTCGCAACATGCGCCAGAAGATCCGACGCGTCGCCGCGTTGCGGTGGCTCAGGTAGTACCAGACGATCGTCGAGAGCATCCGCAGATCACTGAGCTTCAATCGGCCACCGCTACCGCTCGACGCGCTCGTCTCCGCGCTGGCGCTCCGAACGGCGACGTCCAACCGTTCGAGGTACGCCTCGGGTGTGTACAGGCGGCGCAAGAGGGCCGCATAGCCCTGATGGAGCTCCGCGCGCGACATCAGCTTGGGGATGATGTTCGTCGAAGCGAGGTTGTTCGCCAGCGTTTCGTCGCTGCAAAGTCGCCCCTCCCGCTTGAGCCGATGCCAGAGCGCCGTGTTGTGCGGCGCGTTCAGCATCCCCAGCATCGCGACGGGGATGCCCGCCTCTTGGAGAAAGGCGAACTGCTCCTCGAAGATCGTCTCGTCGTCAGCGTCGAAGCCGACGATCATCCCCGCCCAGACGAACAGGCCCGCCCGCTGGATCTTGCGCAGGTTGTCGATCATTCCGCCCGCGGTGTTCTGCTTCTTGTTCGCCTCGAGGAGCGACGAGGTGCGCGGCGACTCGATGCCGATGAAGACCCGCGTGAAGCCCGCCTCGACCATCAGGCGCAGCAGCTCGTCGTCGAGCGCCAGGTTCAGCGAAACCTGCGTGTAGAACTGCAGCGTCTGGGAGCGACCTCGGCGGTACTCGATCAGCGCAGCGAGCAGCTCTTTGGCGTAGCGGCGGTTGCCGATGAAATTGTCGTCGGTGAAGAACAGCGCGTCCGCCCCTCGCTCGACGAGCGCCTCGACCTCGGCGACCACCCGCTCGACGGGCTTGGCCCGCACCTTGCGCCCGTAGAGCACGATGATGTCGCAAAACTCGCAGTTGAACGGGCATCCCCGCGTCGTCTGAACCGTCACCCCCGCGTACTGCGCCAGTGGCAGGCCGTCCCAGTTCGGAATCGGGCTCTCGCGCATGTCGATCTTTTCGACCTGCTCGTAGGTCGGCTGCCAGTCACCACGCTCGAAGTCCCCGAGAAACTTCGGCCAGGTCAGCTCCGCTTCGCCGACAAAGAGGATGTCGGCGTGGCCCCGACACTCGTGGGGCACGAGCGAGGCGTAGGGCCCGCCGAGAGCGACGAGCTTGCCCCGACGGCGGAACTCGTCGGCGATCTCGAACATCCGCGACGCCTGGATCGTGTAGCCCGTCACACCGACGAGGTCGCACTCGGTGTCGAAGTCGACGTCGCTCAGGTTCTCGTCGCAGAGGATCACGCCATGCTGTGCGGGCGTCAACGCCTGCAACGTCGGCAGCGCGAGGTTCGGCAGGGCGTAGCGGTATCCGACCATCTCGAGAGCGCTTCGCAGGCCCCAGAAGGTGTCGGGACAGCGCGGATTGATCAAGTAGATCGTGGCCATCGTCTCTCTCCTTTGCTGATTCACAATCGATGCATCGATCGTAACAGCGGAAAACGAAAGCAGTTGTCAGAGTCGGGCCACCGTTTGGTCAGCGTGGTGTCACCGACCCGATCGCCCCGAGGTCCACGTCACCGTTTGGTCAGACCGAAACCGAGTTCACGTTGACACGAAGTTCGTGAAATGCTATTTTCGTGTAGTGAAGAACGTCACGATCAGCCTACCCGAAGAGGTTGCCCGTTGGGTGCGTATCGCGGCAGCCGAGAGCGAGATGAGCGTCTCGCGGTTCATCGCCGAGCTCCTCGACGCGCGCATGAAGGCGAGTGACGACTACAGACGGGCGATGCTCCGCTCCCTCCAACGCCAGGCCGTCGACCTCTCGAGCGGCCCGTATCCACATCGTGACGAGTTGTATGATCGACCGTTACCGCATCAGGATTGATCGTCCCGTCGTGCGGAGGGGGCCGACGTGAGCGACCTCTATTTCGTCGACACCAACATCTTCGTGTATCGCCGCGATCGGAACGCCGGGGAGAAACAGCGCGCCGCGGACGCCTGGATCCGCTTTCTGTGGCGCTCGGAACGGGGCCGCATCAGCACACAGGTCCTCAGCGAGTATTACGTGACGGTGACGCAGAAGCTCATACCCGGTCTACCGCGAGAGCAGGCGCGCGCCGAAGTCGTCGAGCTCTCGAGTTGGGGCCCACTACCCCTTTCCGTCGCTGTCGTCATACGAGCGCTGGAGATCCAGGATCGCTTCCAGCTCTCGTATTGGGACAGCTTGATCGCCGCCGCCGCGCAGGTCTCGGGCTGCCGTGTCCTCCTGAGCGAAGATCTGCAAGATGGCCTCGACATCGAGGGCACCGTCGTGCAGAACCCTTTCCTCTACGCCCCGCCCGCCTGAGCACCGCCCGGAAAACACGCTCTCGGCCAAAGTTCGGGCCGACAGCCCAAGAGATGAGGCCACGACGAGCCGCGAGCGGACGATCGCCTCGTTGACAGCGCTGACGGACGGTGCTGAAATACGAGCCTATGAAATTCCTACACCAATTGCTCGATCTCGCGCGCGACGCACGCTTCTTCGCGCCGATTCGCCCCTTTCGCCCGAAAACCCCGAAGCTCGACGGCCTCTCACGGCCCGTGCGTGTCTTCCGCGATCTCTACGGCGTCTCGCACATCGTCGCCGAGAGCGAAGACGACGCCTTCTTGCTCTTCGGCTACGTGATGGCGCGGGACCGGCTGTTTCAGATGGAGCTCTTTCGTCGTGCCTTCGGCGGCTACCTCAGTGAGTGGCTCGGCGAGCGCAAGCTCGGGGATGGCGAAGGCCAGGCGCTGTTCGAAGGCAAGACGACAATCGATCTCGACCTCTTCATGCGGGCGATCGATCTCGAAGGCGTCGCCGAGCGCAGTCTCGCCCTAGTCAGCGCGCGCTCCCAACGATTGCTCGAACAATTCAGCGCGGGCGTCAATCAGTACATCGCGCGCCTCGGCCGGCTGCGCAAGCCGCTCGAATACACGATCCTCGGCGCTCGCCCGCGCCCCTGGCGGCCCGTCGACAGCGTCTTGATCGGCAAGGGGATGGCCTTTCAGCAAGAGCACGCCTGGAAGGTATTACTCGGCCTCGAGTTCATTCGTTCGAGCGCGGGGGTCCCCGATTCGATCGCCGATTGGCTCTGGCCGACGAGCGACAAGACGGCGATCTGCCGTTACGCGCCCGCAGAAAACGCAGCGGAGGCGGCAAGCGCAAAAGGCGCCGATGGCATAGCGGGCGCAGAAACCGCAGAAGGCGCCGAAGACGCAGGGGCCACCGAGGGAGCAGGGACGGCAGATGGCGCCGTACGCTCCGCGGGCGTCGTCGGGGCAGCAGCGGACATCGGTGATCTGGCGGCGCTGCAGCACGCCGCCAGTCGCTTCATCGGCTTTGGCGCAGGGCCTTTCGGCTCGAACGCCTGGGTCGTCGCTCCGCAGAAGACCGCCACCGCGAGCGCCCACCTCTGCAACGACATGCACCTGCCGCTCACCGCCCCGTCGCTGATGTGGCAGTTTCACCTGCGCTGCCCGACCTACGACGTGATCGGCGCGACGTTTCCGGGAATTCCCGTCGCCCTCTGCGGCCACAACCGCGAGATCGCCTGGGGATTCACCTCGGGCAAGTGCCACGCCTCGGATCTGGTCGAGCTCGAGCCTGCCGACACGACGGGCCGCAGCATCGACTCAACGGACGCGGGCCGCTACCATTCGCCACGCGGGCCGTTGCCTTTGCGCGCGCGCCGCGTCGAGATCGAGGTCCGCGGTCGGAAGAAACCCGTCGTCCGCACGCTGCGCAACGCCCATTTCGGACCCGTGCTGAGCGACGTCGTGTCGCTGCCGCAGCCGCCACACCGCCCTCCACAACGCGCTCGGCTGCTCGCCTTCCGCTGGACCGGACTCGAGCCGGCCGCTGATCTCGACGCCTTTCTCGATCTCAACCGGGCCAGCGACTGGACGAGCTTCAACGCCGCCGCCTCCCGCCTCGTCGCCCCGACGATGGGCGGTGTCTTCGCCGACCGGGCGGGAAACATCGGCTACCACGTGGTCGGACGGGTCCCGCTCCGCCCCGAGCCGCCAAGCCGCTCTCCGATCGATGTCGCCCGCGCCGATCGCGATTGGCAAACGACGATCCCCTACGACGAGCTACCGCAGCTCTACAACCCGCGGGAAGGCTTCGTCGGCACCGCGAACAACCGCCACGTCGGCGACGGGTACCCCTACCCGCTCGGCGACTTCTTCGAGCCGTCGTACCGCTGGCAGCGGATCGTCGAGGTGCTGGGGGCCAAAGCGAAGCTCGACGTCGACGATCACCGCAAGCTCCATGCGGACACCCGCAGCCTTCACGCGCTGCGCTTCGTCGAGCGCGTGCTGCGCCCCCTCGTCGGCCGTGCTCTCCCGCGCCACGCGGGCCGGATCCTCGATCTCTGCCTCGAGTGGGACGGCCACTACCGTGTCAACAGCCACGGCGCCGCCGCGTATCGCGTCTTCTTCGACCGGATGATGCGCCGCAACTTCGAGCAGCGCCTGGGCCGCGCCACGACCCGCGTGCTGGAGGAGATCCTGCGCATCGTCCATCTCCCGATTCCCTCCGAGCATCCGATTCCGCCGCTCCCGTTCGGAGAGGCGAACGTCGCCGAGCTCGTCGCGCTCCTCGAAGAGACGAACGACGAGCTGCGCAAGCGCCTCGGGAGCGACCGCGAGGGTTGGACCTGGGGGGCGCTGCACACGCTGACCCACCGCCACCCGTTCGACGCGATCCCCGCGATCGGCCCGCTCTTCTCGATCGGCCCGGTCCCGTCGCCAGGAGAAGCGCTGACGGTCAATATGGGAGCGCACGACTTCCGCCGCCCCTTCGCACAGGCCCACGGAGCCGCGGTGCGAATGATCGTCAATCTCGGCGACCTCGACGACTGCTACTGGGTGATCAACAGCGGCGCCTCGGGCGACGTGACGAGCAAGAACTACTCCGACCAAGCACCTCTTTGGCTGCGTGGCCAGTATCTTCGAATGCACTTTTCCGACGCGGCGATCGAGGCCCTTCCCTGCCGCACCTACCTTCCCCGAACCGCCTCCTGACGGCTCCGCCGACAGACCCGACCGATGGTCGAGCACAGAAAAAGCGCGCAGAGGGGTTTGAATTTTCACCTCGCATCTGCTAAATGTTTTGCATTCCATCGGGGATACCATTAGGCGAGAACCATTGCACAAGGAGAGGCAATCCATGACCCCAGCAGCGAAATGGCTGTCGATTGTCGCGCTGAGCGTGCTGCTAGCATTTGCGGCGGCCTGCGGAAGCTCGAGCAAGAGCAGCAACAACGGCACTGACACGTCGACCGGCGGCGACACGACGACCGGTAACGACACGACGACCGGTAACGACACGGCGACCGGCAACGACACCGCAACCGAAAACGACACGACGTCCGGCACCGACACCGTCGGCGGCGAAGACACCTCGACCACCGACACCGTCGGCGGCGAAGACACCTCGACCACCGACACCACGACCGGCGACACCAACGTCACGCCCGACACCGTCGAGTTCAAGCCCGCCGACCTCGCCACGTGCCAGACGAGCGAAGACGGCAAATACAACGCGAACACAAGCAAGATCTCGTACTTGCAACTCGGCCTGAATACCGGTGAGGGAGGAACCGCTCCCCTGACTAGCGCGTTGACCGGTGAGACGTACTACGACTCTCTTAACGAGCTACTCACCGGCTTCGCTCTAGCTCTATTGAACCCGATA
>JAGQJP010000333.1 GCA_020430585.1 Myxococcales bacterium
CCCAGGTAGCCCACTTCGAGTCCATCCCAGGCGGTGCTCTGGTTCAGGGTAAGAGCCGCTGGTTCGGCGACGACGAGCTGGTGATCTGGCGACGCGTCTCGGCGATGGCGATCGCCTGTCGCAGCTTGATTACGCGCCGCAGCACGGACGTTTCGGCGCGCCGACAGCGGGTGATCCGGATCTGCCGCAACATCAAGTCGATGGCACCGAAGGTCGTCGACCGCGTGCTCACCGCGGACTGGAGCGTCTACCGCTCGGACCGTTACCACGTGCGCTTCGAGCATCCCCGAGGATTGTCGCTGGACGAGTCGGACCGGCAGCTGCTGACGATCAATTTCCCCCGCGGGACGGTCGTCCACATCACCCTCGGTGTCGATCGTCCGGGCTGTTTTCCGTTTCTGAGCTGGCTCTCGCCGACGTCGTATCAGGCGATCGCTCAGCGGATCTGCAAGAGCATGCGCCCTCTACCGCGATCGGAAGCGGTGCTGGTCCGCAAACCAAGCGCCTTTCCTCCGCTCAAGCCCGAGTCGACGACGCTGCGCTCGCTCAAAGAGATCGAACGTCGCCTGCATGCGAAGAAGGTCGCCCAGCGCGAAGACGGCGTCGATCGCCTGGACGAGCTGCTCGAGGTCGTCTCGAAGGCCCCCGATCAGCTCATCGCCGTGATCCAATACAAGGATTCGCTGATCGCTTCGGCGGCGTTGCGCTACTGGGTCGAGAACCACTCGAAGGATTCGCGCTATCTCACCGTGCTGGTGAGCGCGCTGCTGCACCCCGCCGACCGCGTGCGCTACACCGCCCTCGTCGGCATTCGATTTCTACCCAACGCCTCGACGGTCGAGCTGCTGCTGCCGCACGTGCGCTACATGCTCGGCGACCGCAACCCCGCCGTGCGTGTCGAGGCGCTGACCTGTCTCCTCGAGCGCGGCGGCGTGATCTACGAGGGTGATCTGAAGTCTTCGATGGCCGACGCATCCGCCGCCGTGCGCGGAGTGGCGGCGCAATGGGTGGCGAAGCTCGGGCGCGCGAGGTTGATCGATCCGCTGCGCAAGCTGCTCGCCGATCGCGACGGCTTCGTGCGCTGCGAGGCGCTGCGCGCGCTGGCGAAGCTCCACGAGAAGTCGTCGCTGCGCCTGGAGCGCGTCGTGCCGTTTCTCGCTGACCGCGGCTCACGCTTTCAGCGCGATCGCTTCGACGATGGCGGCGAAATCCACTACGGCCAAGAGGGGCGCGTGGTCGAGTGTGCCCTCGAGGTGTTGCCGCAGATCACCGATCAGAAGTTCGCGGGCGATCCCGAAGAGCAGCTCGGCAAGTGGCGCGCCTACTTGGCCAAGCGAGACAAGAAACCGGCGCCCAAGACGAAATCCTGCCTGACGTCGCACCACTGCGGCGACGACGAGATCTGCGTCAAGACGAGCTGTGTTCCCTTCGCCAAGTCGGAGACCGTGTTCTGGCGCGTCGAGGAAGAGGTCGCCTGCCTCAAGAAGAGCGGCAAGTTCAGCGGGGCACAGCTCGACTTCGAGATCGAGCGGATCCACGAGCGCTTCGGGCTCGGCACCTCCGATGACGAGCGGGCGTATCTGCGACTCCGCAAACATTTTCAGAAGAGCGCGGAGGTCTGGCAGCAGAAAACCGAGAAACTCAAGCAGTCGAACTGTCGGTAGCCGCGGGGAAAGCGGCGTCGAAACGGCTCGCGTTGCGAGGAATCGTGTTCACTTTCGGAGGCTTGGGCGAGTGTTTTGTTCTGGACAAAGCGCGAGGTTGTCTGCTAGCATCGCAGCAAACCATCGGTATCAGCGGTTGCTGGGCGCGGCGAAGGGCCGCTGAAATGGGCGCGACTCTGTGACGTACAAAGGTAAAACGGTCGTGACGGTGATCAGCAAGATCACCGAGAAGCCTGTCGCCCGCGAGGCTTGCCTCGTCGTCATCTACGGTTTCGACCTCGGCAAGAAGTACAACATCGAGAAGTCTCCGATCCTGATCGGGCGCTCCTCGAAGTCCGACATCCAGGTCGATCAAGAGTCGATCTCGCGCCAGCATGCCAAGATCGTCAACACGGGACGCGAGATCGTGATCCGCGACCTCGACAGCACCAACGGCACCTATGTCAACGACGTGGCGATCACCGAGCACGTCTTGCGGGACGGCGATCTGATCAAGGTCGGTCGCACGATCTTCAAGTTCCTCACCGGCAACAACATCGAGAACTCGTACCACGAAGAGATTTACAAGCTGACGACCACCGATGGGATGACCCAGACCTTCAATCGTCGCTTCTTTCTCGAGACGTTGGACCGTGAGATCAGCCGCGCCCATCGTTACAAGCGGCCGCTCTCGTTGATCATGTTCGACCTCGACCACTTCAAGCAAGTCAACGATACCAACGGCCACCTTGCGGGCGACGCGGTGCTCAAAGAGGTGGCGACCATCATCAAGCCGAAGATCCGGCGCGAAGACATCCTCTCCCGCTACGGCGGTGAGGAGTTCGCGATCGTCCTGCCCGAGATCGACGGCGCTGGTGCCGCTGCCCTGGCGGAGAAGATCCGCGCCCTCGTCGAAGAGCACAAGTTCATCTTCGAAGGGATCACCATCCCCGTTACGATCAGCCTCGGTTGTGCCTCGGTCGAAGGCGAGATCGTCAGTGTCAACGAGTTCATCCGGCAGGCCGACGAGAAGCTCTACGAGGCGAAGAACTCTGGACGCAACGTCGTCAAATTCTAGGAGCATTCAGGAACATTCTTCGACGTTTCGCCTCGCGCGAATGGTCTCGAACGCTTCTGGCTCGGCCACCATCGCCTGAATCGACGCCGTCGACGAGAGGCCGAAATCGGCTTTACAGCTGCCGCTCTTGCCGCTACTGTACAGGGCACGTCAACGCGTTCTGGGATATGGCCGATGGAACGGCGCGAACATCCCCGCTTCAACGTCGTGCTCCAGGTTCGCCTGGCGGCGGGTACGCACGCGGCCTCGATGGAGACCGGAAACGTCAGCGAGTCCGGGCTCTTTCTCGTCACCGACGACGTGGAATTTTTGGCCGGGGTGCTGCCGTTGTCATCGGTACAGCTGGTGCTGCTCGACATCGAGCGCCTCGAGACGATCGATCTCTCGGGCACCGTCGTTCGCATCGTGCGCGGACGCGAGCTGCGCTCTCCGGGAATCGCCGTTCGCTACGATCCGATGCCCGACGAGCTGCGCCAGCGCGTGCGACAGTTCATCCGCCGCGCCAGAGAGCGCGCCGAGACAGGGGGATAGCGCGATGGCTTTCTTTTCCAAACGACCGCTCGAGGTACCGAGCAAGGAACGAGCACTGCCGGGTCGGGCCGAGGCGATGGAGGTGCCCGAGCGCCACTTCGTCAACGGAAATCCGCTCGTCGGACCCTTTCCCGGAATGGGCCAGGCACTCTTCGCGATGGGCTGTTTCTGGGGCGCGGAGCGGAAGTTCTGGACGCAGCCCGGCGTCTTCACGACGGCCGTCGGCTACAGCGCCGGCTTCACCGAGAATCCGACCTATCGCGAAGTCTGCAGCGGTCAGACGGGACACGCCGAAGTGGTCTACGTCGTCTACGATCCCGAAAAAACCGGCTACGATGAGCTTTTGACGCTGTTCTGGGAGAACCACGATCCGACCCAGGGGATGCGCCAGGGAAACGACGTCGGCACGCAATATCGCTCGGGAATATACACCTTCGACGCCGCACAACGGCAGGCGGCGATCGATTCGCGAGCGCGTTTTCAAGAGGCCCTCTCCGCCTCGAGCTACGGAGAGATCACGACCGAAATCTGCGACGCGGGCCCATTTTATTACGCCGAGGAGTATCATCAGCAGTACCTGGCCAAGAATCCAGGCGGGTATTGTGGCCTCGGCGGGACTGGCGTGTCGTGCCCGATTGGTGTCGGCGTCTCGTCGAATCGATGAGCGTTAGATATTTCGCGACCAACCTGATTTCGTGACTCTCAAATCCGCACGGTTTTTTCGCGTCGATCGCCTCGCCAGCGTGGCTGGTGGCGGACCTCCGCGAGTGGCGGCCACCTGATGGCTCGGGTCCGCTCGCGGGCGAAGTCTACAAGGCTATGAATTTTAGAACGTATTTTATTGTCGCGCGATCGTCGAATCGCTTTCGAGCCCCGCGAGTTCAAATAATGCTTGCATTTTTCGGATTCGCGGTTACATTTCGAATTATAAGCAGCGGCATAACACCTTCGAAATACACGAAAAGTTGACCGGATCTGCGCATCCGGTGTCATTCGGCGGTGGCTCTGTGTGTTGCCAAAGCTCCGTGTTTTCTGGACTATCTGCGCGTGAGGCATCCTTCCGTCTGCCGCGCAGTCTTGCGTAAACGCTATAACGGTCCAATATGACAGGGGGATCAATTCTATGGCAGCGTCAACGAAGAGTTCGAAAGCCACGTCTGCGAAGCCGAAAGCCGCTCCGAAAGCGGCGCCCAAGGCAGCTGCAGCGAAGTCGACACTGAAAGCCGTACCGAAGGCCGCCGCCAAAGCTGCGCCGAAGGCCGCCGCCAAGGCTGCGCCAAAGGCTACTGCCAAGGCCGCGCCGAAAGCCGCCGCCAAAGCTGCGCCGAAAGCGGCGAAGGCGCCGGCGAAGGCTGCCGCCAAGGCGCCAGCGAAAGCCACAGCCTCGAAAGCGGCACCGAAGGCAGCCAAGGCGCCGGCAAAAGCGGCACCGAAGGCGGCGGCGGCCAAAGCAGCCCCGAAAGCGGCGAAAGCCCCAGCCAAAGCAGCCCCGAAAGCGGCGAAGGCTCCGGCCAAAGCGGCGGCAAAAGCCCCTGCGAAGGCGGCTCCCAAGGCGGCCGCGGCGAAGGCTCCTGCGAAAAAAGCGCCAGCGAAGAAGAAGTAGTAGCGCGTCTCGCTCAGACACGCTTGGGGGCGATCTTGCCCTTCGCGTGCATCTAGGACCGTTCGGGAGAATTCGCTCGGCTGCAACGTCGCCTGCATCTCGCCGGCCGTCCGCAAAACCGCCGAAATCGTCCTCGACGTACTCCGAGTACGCCTGCGGCGATTTCGACGAACTTGCGAACGGCCGGCGAGCGCACTCGACGTTTCGCTTCGAGCGAATTCTCCCGAACGGTCCTAGACCCCCATCGAAGTGTCCTCCCGATCGAAGTAGGCCTTGAGCGCCGAGCCGCGGCGACCCACGCTGCTCAGGTGGGTCCCGGGCCGCGTCATCTCGGGCTCGCAGAGGTAGGTTCGTCCACTCTTCTTGTCGATCAACAGCTCGTGGCTCATGACCGAATCACGCTCTTGACGGAGGTCGAAGACGGAGGGGTTCGTCCGGGGTGGCGTCGGGTCGGCGACGCTGTTTCCGCCATAAACGGCCTTGTGATCGGCTCGACGTGAAGGCTCGAGTGCGAAGATGCCGTTTATAGGGGGAAAGTCAGGGCCCGTCGGGTGGGGAGAAGTGCCGAGGGCCGGCATCGAACCGGCACGGGGCGTGGCCCCGAGGGATTTTAAGTCCCTTGCGTCTACCTATTCCGCCACCCCGGCAACGAAAACCAGCCATACGCTAGCCACAAAGGCGCGGAAAGTCAACACGACAAAGTTGATCGTTTGGACAGAGGGCGTAGAATGTGTATAGTATGTGGCGTTTGAGTGACCGACAGCGGGTAACCGTGACTGGATTCGTGATCTACCTGCTCCTGCTCCTGTCGCCGGGGCCGCACCCGCTGCACGCCGGCGTCCTTGACGCCGATCTTCGCGCGCAGTCCATCGGGTTTCCCGCGGCCGGTCGCCTGCGCCATGCGGTTCAGATCGCAGACAAGACGCCGCACCTCGAGGTGCTGCCCTATCAGCGCCACCGCTCGATCCACTATGCCACGACCTATCTGGCGGAGCTCTTGAAACGCACCGCTGCGAGCCTGGCGAAGGCACATCCCGGAAACGTCTTGCAGCTCGGGAACTCGAGCCGTCGTCGCGGAGGGCCGATCCCCTTCAGCATCTCCCATCAGGTCGGTCGCGACGTCGACATCGCGTTCCAGGTCACGACGCTGCGGGGAAAGCCGGCGAAGCTCAAGAATCTCACGGTGTTCGGCGACGACGGTCTCTCCAAGAACCACGTGCCGCGGCTTCGGTTCGACGTCGTCCGTAACTGGCGCCTGGTCAAGACGCTGCTCAACGACCGCCACGTGCAAGTGCAGTGGATCTTCGTCTCCGAGGGGTTGAAGAAGCTCCTCTTGAATCACGCCAAGACACACAAAGAGCCGCCGTCGCTGCTCGCCCGGGCGGAGAAGCTGCTTCACCAGCCGATGCTCGCCGGGGCCCATGACGATCATTTCCATCTACGCATCTATTGTAGCCGCGCCGATCGCCTCGCCGGCTGTCTGGATCACGGACCGTTCTGGCCCTGGATCGACGATCACCAGAAGGCCGTCGACCGGCGCGGCACGGCGTTGATGCGCTTCGTCGAGCGAGGCACGAAGGCGCAGCGGCTCAAAGCGTTGCGCCTGTTGGGCGCGATTCGGGCGCATCGAGTCGTGCCGCGTTTGATGCAACTCCTCAGTCGGAAACAGGGAGAGATCAACGACGCGATCATCGAAGCCGTCGCGCTGGCGGCGACGGAGCACGATCTCGACGATCTGCTCGACGCGCTGTCGCGTCCCCGTCCGGTGTCCCACACGCGACGCCTCTTCTCCGTGCTCGAGCGTCTGCAACACCCGCGAAGCCTCGATTTCTTGGGGCGTCTCGCCCGCGGGCGGGTCGCCGTGCGTCTGCAGGGTCAGGCCCTGATCGAGCTGCGAAAGCGCGCGCTCAGGTTGATCGGAAAGATTCCCGAGGTGCGCTCCGTTCCGTTGCTGATCGGGCTGCTCGACGACCGCTACCGTTCGATCCGCGCCGAAGCCGCTCGGTCGCTGCACATGCTGACCAATCACAACCTCGGGATCAGCTGGTATCGGGTGGTGAGCTCGAAGAAGCAGGCCGAGCGCGTCGCTCGCTGGCGCGCATTCTGGAAGACGTATCGCGCCCGAGGGCGCTTACGAATGCTCCTCGACGGCTTTCGACGGGCGGGCCACGCCCTCGACACGACCAAAGCGCGGCAGGAGCAGATCGACGAGCTGATCAAGCTCGTCGGCCTCCGGGCCCCGTACCTGTCGGCGAACGCCCAATACGTTCTCAATCAGTTCACGGGGTTACACGTGAACCCTCACCGCTGGTCGTCGAAGAAGAAGTGCCTTCGCTTCTGGCGAATCTGGTGGGAGCGCGAGCGGCGTATTTTTTCCAACACGCGTCAATCGCTTCCCGGCGGTTGATCAAATTTACATCTCGCCCCCTTTCCGCTACACTGTTTCTGCTGCTCCGTTCACACACGAGGGACAACATGATCGGCAAAACTCACTGGTGGCTCTCGATGAGCCTCTCGCTCGCGCTGACGATCCTGGCGGGGATTCTGGTTTTTGGTTGCGCAAAGGGCAACAACAAAACGTCGTCGAACGATTCGGTGAACGGAACGGACGTCGTCGTCGTGGAGGATACCGCTGACGCCACGGAAAGTGACGTGTCGGAGGCCGATCAGAATCAGACCGACACGAGCGGAGAGCTATTGCCGTTCGGCGCGGAATGTAAATCGAACAAGGTCTGCGAGAGCGCTCTCTGCGTTCCCGCCGACCCCGTCGGCGCGGGGGGAACGGTCTACGTCTGCTCGAAGAAGTGCCTGCAGGAGTGCCCGAACGGTTGGGTTTGCAAGGTGATTGTCCTCGGAGCCGACACCCTCACCGTCTGCCTACCGGACGAAGCGAATCTGTGCGAGGTCTCTCAGCAGTGTCGCTACAAGGACGACGAAGGGAACATCACCCAGGACCAAGAGGTTTGCGGAAATTGCGGCGTGCGCAAGCGCAACTGCCAGACCAACTGCCAATGGGGCGAGTGGGGCAGCTGCGAGGGCGAAGGCGCTTGCCGTTTCGGTGAAACCGAAGAGGAAGCCTGCGGAAAATGTGGAACACGGGTCCGTGTTTGTACCGACAAATGCGAGTGGTCGGCCTACGGCCCTTGCCAGAACGAAAAGACGTGCGACCCCGGACAGAAGGAGGTGCGCGATTGCGGCACCAAGTGCGGGAAACAAGAGCGTACCTGCCTGAACACCTGTGAGTGGAGCGATTACGGGCTCTGTTCGGGTGAGGGAGAGTGCACGCCGCTATCGGTCGACGTCGAGAACTGCTCGCAGGTGCAAGACGTAAACGACGCCTGTCGACTGCGCGGCCGTGTCTGTACCTCCGCTTGCACCTGGGGTCTGTGGGGCGCTTGTGGATTGACCGTCAGCGGCTCGACCCAAACCTCGACCTGCGGTACGGGTGACGTCGACGAGAAGATCGGCGGACCCGACTCGAAATCATCGGATCCCGAAGAGGTCAGCTGTTGGAAGAGCTGCGGCAAGTGGGTCCGCGAATGCAACTCGTCGACCTGCGGGTGGGGCGAGTGGAAGTGCGTGCTGCCGACGCTGGGCGACGAGAAGCTGCGCTGCCAGCGCACGGGCGAGACCGATCCCAACAAGCAGAACTGGAAGAGCGAAGCGTGTGGCGCCAAGTGCGGGACGCGTCAGCTCTGGTGCGCGGAGAAGGACGGCACGAACGACATCTCGCAGCAGCCCTACAAGGCGTGTACCTGGGTTCCCGATCCGACGAAGGTCGAGACCTATTGTGACGAATCGCAGTCGTCGTGCCAACCGGGAGACGACGACATCCAAGATTGCGGCCTCTGCGGTCAAGGGACCCAGACGCGCAGCTGCCTCAACAACGGGACCTGCGGCTGGGGTAACTGGTCGACGTGCAGCTACGCCAACAACGCCACCTACACCAAGGCGTGTAGCGAGCCGGGCGCAAACGCCAACGCCTGTTGGTGCGTTCCGGGTCAGAGCGAGACGCGGACCAGCGCCTGCTCGAAGTGCGGATTCCAGACGCGGATCTGCGGCAGCGACTGCAAGTGGGGCGCTTGGTCGAGCTGCCAGAACGAAGGCGAGTGCGTCGCCGGGACGACCGAGCAACAAACACTTCCGCACCTCTGCGAGAAGCAGAGCCGGTCGTGTACCTCGCAGTGTCGCTGGAACAACTGGGTCACCTCCTCGAAGGGCGTCTGCGACGCAGGTGACAAGCAGTCCTCGAAGTGTACCGGTCAGTGCGGGTACCAGCACCGCACCTGTGCGT
Organism: Myxococcales bacterium; assembly: GCA_020430585.1. Classification (GTDB taxonomy): domain Bacteria; phylum Myxococcota_A; class UBA9042; order JAGQJP01; family JAGQJP01; genus JAGQJP01. The sequence goes on from JAGQJP010000333.1 coordinate 9,150, forward strand.
CGAGTTGCCAGTGGGGCAGCTGGTCGGGCTGTGACTACGTCGGCTCACAGTGCAGTCCCCCAGGAGCGTTCGGCAATTGCGATCTTTGCGGGACCAAGACGTGTAGCAGCAGCTGCACCTGGGGTTCCTGTCCCGAAGAGCAGAGCAAGATCGACGGCTACGAGCCGAACAACTCGTCGTACTACTACGTCGGCTCGCAGAGCGACTGCGACAACTGGAAGTCCCTCACCGCCTACCTCGTGCCGAAGGGGGACACCGACCGCTACCAGATTCAGATCTCCGACACCTTCTGGTGCGACGTCGATCCACGGGTCAAGCTGACGCACCCCGAGTCGGCGGTGGTGATGGACGTGTTCTACTACAAGCGGGGCACCTCGACCCTGCTCGCCACCTGCTACGGCGTCAAGAGCTGCAACAAGAACCTCGGCGACGACCTCGACATCTTCATCCGTGTCTACTACAACGGATCGAAGGGCGGAAGCTGCACCTCGTACAAGCTGGAGTGGACCGGATAGCGCGTCGGGCGCTCCGGTCCGACGGACGGCCTCGGTGCCCTGAGGGCTCGGGGACCGTCCGGGTGCGCTCAGGATCGGGGCGGCGGGGTCGCGATCAGGACTTGAGTGCGGCTTGGGCGGCGGCGAGGCGGGCGATCGGCACGCGATACGGCGAGCAAGAGACGTAGTTCAGACCGACGGCGTGGCAGAACTCGACGGACTTCGGATCGCCGCCGTGCTCGCCGCAGATCCCGACCTTGAGATCGGGGCGCACCGCTTTGCCGCGTTCGACGGCGATGCGCACCAGGTCAGCGACACCCGGATCGATCGTGACGAAGGGATCCTTCGGGAAGATCTGCTGCTCGACATAGAGCGGAATGAACTTTCCGGCGTCGTCGCGGCTCAACCCGAGGGTCGTCTGCGTCAGGTCGTTGGTGCCGAAGCTGAAGAACTCGGCGTGCTTGGCGATCTCGTTGGCCACGACGCAGGCGCGGGGCAGCTCGATCATCGTCCCGATCAGGATCTTGACCTCGACGCCCTGGGTCGACGTGATCGATTCGACGAGACCGGCGGTCATCTTGCGCAGGATCTCGAGCTCTTTGGCCATCGCCACCAGCGGGATCATGATCTCCGGGTGGACGTCGAGGCCCGCTTTCTTCACCTCGCAGGCCGCCTCGACGATCGCCCGCACTTGGACCTCGTAGATCTCGGGGTAGGTGATCCCGAGACGACAGCCGCGGTGCCCGAGCATCGGGTTGAACTCGAAGAGGGACTGGGTCTTCTTCTTGAGCAGATCGAACGTCGTGCCGAGCTTCGGCGCCAGCTCTTCGATCTCGGCGTCGCCGTGCGGCAGAAACTCGTGGAGCGGCGGGTCGAGCAGCCGGATCGTCACCGGACGCTCGCCCATCGCTTCGAAGATCCCGACGAAGTCCGAGCGCTGCATCGGAAGGATCTTCTCCAGCGCGCGTCGGCGTCCTGCTTCATCGTCGGCGAGGATCATCTCGCGCACCGCCGTGATCCGGTCGCCGTCGAAGAACATGTGCTCGGTGCGGCAGAGGCCGATTCCCTCGGCGCCGAACTCCACCGCGACCGAGGCGTCGTGCGGCGTGTCGGCGTTGGCGCGCACACCGAGGGTGCGGAACTCGTCGACCCAACTCATCAGCTTCTCGTAGTGCTCACCGCGCTGAGCGGCGACCTTCGGCACGTCGCCGTAGAACAGCTCGCCGGTGCTACCGTCGAGGGTCACGACGTCGTGCTTCTTGACGACGCGGCCGCGCACGCTGAGTTGCTCGGCCTCGTAGTCGACGACGACGTCACCGCAGCCGGCGACGCAGCACTTGCCCATTCCGCGGGCGACGACGGCGGCGTGGGAGGTCATTCCGCCGCGCGAGGTGAGAATCCCCTCCGCCGCAGCCATCCCGTGGATGTCCTCGGGGCTGGTTTCGGTGCGCACGAGGACGACCTTGGTGCCGGCCTTGGCCATCGTCTCGGCCTCGTCGGCGGTGAAGACGACTCGACCGCTCGCCGCTCCCGGAGAGGCGGGGAGGCCCTTGGCCAGGCGGTCGCGCGGCGCGCTCGGATCGAGCATCGGGTGGAGCAGCTGGTTCAACTGGTCCGGGTCGATCCGGCGTACGGCGGTCTCGCGCGTGATCAAGCCCTCTTCGACCATCTCCACGGCAATGCGCAGCGCGGCGCGGGCGGTTCGCTTGCCAGTACGCGTCTGCAACAGCCAGAGCTTATGCTTCTGCACCGTAAACTCGATGTCCTGCATCTCTTTGTAGTGCTCTTCGAGACGGTGATAGGTCTCGACGAGCTCTTGGTAGCACGCGGGAAGCGTCGCTTCCATCGTCGGTAACCCGCTGCCGTTGTCGCTCTCGCGATTGATCGGTTGCGGCGTGCGAATCCCCGCGACGACGTCTTCGCCCTGGGCGTTGATCAGGAACTCGCCGTAGAAGCGGCGCTCTCCCGTCGACGGGTCGCGGGTGAAGCAGACACCCGTTCCGCAATCTTCGCCCATGTTGCCGTAGACCATCGCCTGTACGTTGACCGCGGTACCCCAGCTGTCGGGAATCTCGTTCAACCTGCGGTAGGTCCGGGCGCGGTCGTTCTGCCAGCTCCCGAAGACCGCCTGGATCGCGCCCCAGAGCTGTTCCATTGGCTCGTCGGGGAACGTCTTGCCCGTGCTCTGATGGACGTACGCCTTGTACTCTCCGACGAGCTCTTCGAGAGCCTTGGCCGACAGCTGCATGTCGAGCTCGACACCCTCGGCGGCCTTCTTCTTCGCCAGGCGCTCTTCGAAGCCGTGATGCTCGGCGCCCATCACCACGTCGCCGTACATTTGGACGAATCGTCGGTAGCTGTCGTAGGCGAAGCGCGGATCGCCGGACTGTTCGATCAGCCCGCGGATCGTTCGGTCGTTGAGGCCGAGGTTGAGCACGGTGTCCATCATCCCGGGCATGCTCACGCGCGCGCCGGATCGGACCGAGAGCAACAGCGGATCGCCAACATCGTCGTACCGTCGGCCCATCGCATCTTCGACTTTGCGCAATGCCTCGACGACTTGCGATTCGAGGGTCGTCGGGTATTCGTTGTGCTCCATGAAGAAGGTGCAAACCGAGGTGGCGATCGAGAAACCCGCCGGAACCGGAATGCCGAGGTTCGTCATCTCGGCGAGGTTCGCACCTTTTCCGCCGAGGAGATTGCGCATCGATGCGTTGCCCTCGGACGAGCCTTTCCCAAAGAAAAATACGTACTTTTCGCCGCTCATCGCCCCTCCTTCGGTGGACGATCTGGCCGGAGCGCACCGGTCAGGTCTGAATGGCCGTAAAATTCGCAATGTCGCCGAAGATGGATTGCACCTCGGCCAAGAGGGCGAGGCGGTTCTCCCGAACGGCCGGATCGGGATCCATCACCAGAACATCGTCGAAAAAGCGATCGACAACAGGTTTGAGCGTGATCATCGTCAACAGCGCGTTGCGGTAGTCATTCTGCTCGAGGTGGCCGATGACCTCCGCGCGGACGCGGGCGCCGACGTCGTAGAGCGCGCGCTCGGAGTCGTGCTGGAGCACGCTCGTTTCGACCGCGGTCTTGGCTGGCGGGTTCTTGCGCGTGATGTTCGCCATCCGTTTCCAGGCGATCGCCAGCGGTTCGAACTCCGGTTTGCTGCGCAGCTCGGCGAGCGCCCGAATCCGCGCCAGCGCGTCGTCGACGCGGTCGAACCGCGCCTCGAGCACGGCGTCGATCACGTCGACGGGGAACGTCTCGGCCTGTAGGTGCTTGAAGCGGTCGCGGGCGAACCCCATCGCCACCTCGAGCACCTCGGCTCGCGGCTCGAGGCGCCGGAAATCGCTACTGGCGTATTCGTCGAGGGCGAGCGAGAAGAGCGTGGAGAGCCCGATCTCGTACCCGCGATCGAGGAGCACGCGCATCACGCCGAGCACTTGGCGACGCAGGGCGTAGGGATCTTGCGTGCCGCTGACGCTCATCCCGAGGCTGAAGCAGCCGATCACCGAGTCGACACGGTCGGCGAGCCCGACGATCGCGCCGATGTCGCCGCTGGGCAGGTCGTCGCTCGCGCCGCGGGGCAGGTAGTGCTCGAAGATCGCCGCGGAGACCGCAGGCGTCTCGCCCTGTTTGGACGCGTACTCGCGCCCCATGATCCCCTGGAGCTCGGGAAACTCGCCGACCATCTCGCTCGCCAGGTCGCATTTGCACAAGAGCGCCGCCCGCTCGACCGAGGCGAGGTCCGCAAACCCGACGGTCTCGGCGATCCGTCGCGAGAGCGCGACGATCCGTTCGACCTTGTCCGAGATGTTGCCCAGTCCTTTGAGGAAGACGCGCTCGCCGAGTCGCTCACGGAACGACGCGAGGGGCTTTTTCGAATCGCTGGACCAGAAAAACTCGGCATCGGCGAGGCGGGCCGAGAGAACGCGCTCGTTCCCCCGCGCGACGACAGCGGGGTCGAAGACGCGCGTGTTGATCGCCACGACGAAGTGGGGCAAGAGCCGCCCGTCGGCGCCGACCACCGAGAAGTACTTCTGGTGGTTCTTCATCGTCGTCACCAAGAGCTCCCGGGGCAGCGCGAGATAGCCCGGCTTGAACGAGCCGAGCAAGCACTTCGGGTCCTCGGTGAGATTGGTCACCGTGTCGAGCAGCTC
>JAGQJP010000334.1 GCA_020430585.1 Myxococcales bacterium
AGGCGAGGACGCGCTCGTCCCGCGTCGGTGCGTGGGCGAGCTGGCGCACCAGGGTCTGCCCGCTGTGGTGCCAGTTGAAGAGCAGCAGCTGTCGCAGGGCCCCGCCGCGGAAGACGAGCCGCAGCTCGGCGCCGTCGTCGCAGCGGTAGCGCCAGGTTGCCGCGTCGCGCTGGTCAGGTTGGCCGAGCTCGCGGCGGATCGTCGCCTCGTTCGCGCCGCGGCCGAGAAAATGGTGCAGCACCAGGCAGGCGAGGTCGCGCTTTCTCGCCCCACGGCGCATCTCGGCCAGGACGAGCGTGCGCGCCTCGTGTGTGGCGAAGCGGTAGAGCAGGTAGAGTGGCGCCTGTGAGGGACGACGGCGATATTCGTCGACGAGCGCCCGGATCTCGGCGGGCGTGAGGCGCAACGCCAGACTCTTCCGCTGCGCCAGGCGCAGGATCGCCCGCTCGAAGCAGGCGTGGTCGCGGTACTGGGCGTGGGCGAAGACGCTCGGGCTGTTCGACTCCCAGCCATAGAACCAGCGAGCGGCGAGGAACCAGCGGCGCAGGGTCGGCAACGCATGGCGCTCGCCGAGGAAGGCGAGGATCGCCGCCGCGGCCCGCGATGGCTTGCCCTTCACGAGCAGCGGGACGATCCGCTTGCGCTCGCGGCGCAGGAAGCCCCGTTCGTCGCGGGTGAGCTGCTGCTCGACGAGCGTGGATGAGCGGCTGCCGTCGCAGTCGACGTGATCCGAGAGCTTGGCGGCGATCTGCCGCAGCGTCGGCGGGCCCGCGAGGGCGGCCGACGAGAGGGCGGTGACGAGCGCCACGAGCAGGGTGCCGATGATCCGAGTGCCCACGATGATCTCCTTGTTCGGTCCCGTGTGAATGTTGGTCGGTCGCGGCCGATCTCGATGGCAACCGACGACCCCAGCCAGAAATTCCCGCCGTCGGGGTGCTAGTGGGCGCGCGTCGTGCTGGTGCCCCAGATCACGGCGCTCCCGACGATCGCCGAGACGACCGAGACGAGGAGGATTCCGACCTTCGCCTGGCTCAGCATCAGGTTCGACGCGGGGTAGGCCAGGCCCGCGACGAAGAGCGACATCGTGAAACCGATCCCCGCCAGGCAGCCGAGGGCGACGAGGTTCTTCAGCCTGAGATCCTCGGGTAGCGCCGCGAGGCCCGCCTTGATCGCCACGTACGAGAAGAGCAGGATCCCGATCGGCTTGCCGAGAAACAGCCCGGCCATCACGCCGAGGGTCACGGGATCGCCGACGTTCATCCCGCCGTCGAGGGCGACGCCCGCATTGAAGAGGGCGAAGATCGGCATGATCAGGTAGGCGATGAAGGGATGAAGGGCGTGCTCGAGGCGGTGCAGTGGGCTCTGGAACTTCTCGAGCGCCTCTTCGAGCAGCTCGACTTGCACCTCCAGCGCTTCGAATCCGTCCTGAATCTGCTCTTTGAGCTTGCTCGCCAGCTCGTCGGCGCTCATCTCGCGCCCGAGGGGGATCGTCCAGGCCAAGAGCACCCCCGCGATCGTCGCGTGAATCCCGGATTTCAGCGTGAAATACCAGAGCGGCAGCCCGATCACGATGTAGAGCGCGAGTCGACGGACGCCGAAGCGATTGAAGGCGATCAGCAGCACGAGGCACGCCCCCGCGAGGGCGAGGCTGGTCAAATCGAGGGACGCGGTGTAGAACAGGGCGATCACGACGACGGCGCCGAGGTCGTCGACGATCGCCACGGCTGTGAGCAGGACCTTGAGCGAGACCGGTACGCGCTTGCCGAGCAACTGCACGACGCCGAGGGCAAAGGCGATGTCCGTCGCCATCGGGATTCCCCAACCCGCGACACCCGCTCCGCCGCGATTGATCAGCCAGAAGATCAGCGCGGGCACGAGCATTCCGCCGACGGCGGCGAAGACGGCGAGCGAGGCGCGGCGCAGATTCGAGAGCTCGCCGACGATCAACTCGCGCTTGATCTCGAGCCCGACGAGCAGGAAGAACACCGCCATCAGGCCGTCGTTGACCCAGTGCCCCAGATGCTTGTCCATCGCGAACCCCCCGAGCCGGAAGCCCGCGTGAGCGTGGAGCAGCTGCTGATAGCTCGCGCTCCATGGCGAGTTGGCCCAAGCGAAGGCGGCGATCGAAGCGCCGAAGAGCAGAATCCCTGCGGTCGACTCACTCTTGGCGAACTGCTGAAACGGTGAGAGCAGGCTTGCGACCGCGCGTCGAAGCGGCGTGTTCGTCGTGTCGTCGTGCATCGCTGATCCGTTGTGGGCGCACGGGTCGCCCGGCTTGGGGGCACCTATTGTGGAGCGCCCGATCTCGGTGTCGTGTCGTCGAAGTATAACGGGGAGACGCCGACTTGAAAAGCCCGAGCGCCGTTCGGATGTCGTGGATCGTCGACCGTGCCGCCGCTCCGTCTTGACCGGAGCCGGCGGGCCGTGCTATGAATCTTCAATTGGATCGCCCGTTTCGGCGATTCCCCCGCGCGCGCCGTACCATTGGAGATCAACGTTGAAGAAGAAGATCCTCGTGCCGCTGCCGGACACCGACTTCGATGTCACCGAAGTGGCGGTTCCATGGAAACTGCTCACCCGAGCGGGCCACGAGGTCGTCTTCGCCACCGAAGCCGGCGCGACGCCGCGTGCCGACCCGCTGTTGCTGACCGGGGTGATCTTCGGCAAGCTGGGCGCGGCGCCCGAGCCCGTCGCTTTCTATCGCGAGTTGGAAAAGGACGAGGCGTTCATCCGCCCGCGAAAATGGAAGAGCCTCGACGCAGACGAGTACGACGCGTTGTTCCTCGCGGGTGGTCACGCCCCCGGGATGCGTCAGTACCTCGGTAGCGAGGAGCTCCAGCGGTTCGTCGCCCGGTACGCCGCCCTCGAGCGGCCGATCGCGGCGATTTGTCACGGCGTTCTCGTCCTCGCCCGGAGCATGGATCCGCTGACGGGACAATCGGTGCTGCACCGCCTGCGCACGACGTGCCTGCCCAAATACATGGAGCGCTCGGCCTATTGGCTCACGGCGTGGAAGCTCGGCCGCTACTACCGCACGTATCCGGCGTACGTCGAGGAAGAGGTCCGCGCTGCGCTGCAGAACCCGAGCCAACAATTCGAGCGCGGCCCCCGTACGTTGACGGCGCGCGGTACCGACGACGACGATCGACCCGCGTTCGTCGTCCGCGACGGTCGGTACGTCTCTGGGCGCTGGCCAGGGGACGCCTATCTGGTCAGCAAAGAGTTGATCGCGTTGTTGAGCGAGAAGCGGCCGGACTGACCCGAGGGCGCCGCGCCCCGCCGGCCCGCCAGACGAGTCGTCGACGCGCTCGGCATTTCGCTCGGCCCTCGACGACCGGATGGACGGAGCCTCAGAAATCGGTGCCCAGCGTCGTCGTCGTCGGTCCGCAGACCACGGGTTTCGGATCGACGAGCGGAAGAGCGAAGCTCAGCGTGAGGGATTGCCCCTTTGGAATCGGTGGGTTGCACGTGTCTCCGTCGAGGGAGATCGTCGTCGAGGCGATGATTTTCTTTTCTCCCGGCGCGAGGGTGATCGTTTGTGTCGTGGGCCGCTCCGGCGAGCAGGCGCCCGCGGCGCAGCTGCCGTAGTAGTCGTGGCCGTCGGGAGCGCCGCTGAAGTCGGCGATCCCACTGGGACAGGAGTCGGTCACCGTGACGGCCAGGGGTGACCCCGTGAGGTTCTCGATGGCGGCGCTGAACGAAATGGTGCGGGTCGCTGTTTCGATCGTCAAGCCCTCGATCGAATAGCGCAATTCGCACGCCGTCGTGTCGAGCGTTTCCGCATCGTCCGGCGAGAGGTCCGAAAGGGTTGCGGTATCGTCGACGGTGTCGGCCGTCGCGTCCGCCAACGCCGTCGTGTCGTCTTTCTTGCAGCCCAGCGCGATGAGGAGAATGAGGGCCGCCATTGCGAGGAACGCGGCGTGCCAATGGTTCGTCGGTCGCATCTCGTACACCTCGGGGTTCGTCATCCGCAGGCAAGAGGAGCAGAACCGTCGCCCGTTGTCAACGGAGGAACGGGCAGGACGAGCGGTGTCGCCGGCGGAAGCCATCGAGGATTGGCAGGGGCACGCCGGCGTGGTACAAGAGCCGACGGATCGAACAGTTGCCCGTGGAGGTTCGATGGAGTGGCCTTGGATAGTGATCCTCCTGGTGTTGGGGATTGGAGTGTTCTTGATGATGCGTCGTGTTGGCGCCAGTGACCCGTTGCCGGACGCGCCGAACCGTCTGGTCATCGACGCGCGAAGCCCCTCCGAGTTCGTCTCCGGCCACATACCGGGCGCCCAGAACGTACCCTACGACGATGTCGCGCGGATGGCCAAGCTGATCGGAGACAAAGACCGCGCGGTGATCGTCTACTGCCTCAGCGGCTCTCGCAGTGGTGTCGCCGTCCGCAAGCTACGCCAGATGGGTTTCACGGCGATCGCAAACGGCGGCGGGGTCTACGGGCTGGCTCGGAACCTTGGCGTCACGCTGGTGCGCTGAGGCGTCCTCCTCTCCGGACTCCACCATCACGGTCTCACAGCGCTCGACGACCCCTCGATCGCGTCGCGCGACCTCCGGAACAGGCGATATTTGCTTTACATTACACGGGCTTGTCCTGTGGTGGAAAACGACTTGACCCGACGATTCTACCTGCGATAGAGTACCAACCCAGGTAACGGTTATTTGAGAATTCTGAGAAAACTCGACCCTGCGAATCGTGTTCGCGAATGCCTTTTTTCGCGCAATTCAAAGGGTCGCATCCGAACATTGGCGTTCGGTCGGAGCGATGCTTCGCCGACGCCGCCGGTTTTCATGGTATTGGGATCGTTTTCAAAGCAATGCATTTTAGGAGGATCAAATGAAACGTGTAGTATTTGGTGTCTCGGTGGCGCTCGCCCTCATGCTCGTTGCCTCGTCGGCGTCGGCCGTGACCTGGGTTCAGTACAAGTCGTCCAAGTACGGTGTCGCCATGAAGTTGCCCGCGGGCACTCAAATGGCGGCCTCCGAGGTCGGTGGTGGTTGGGCGGCGTTGGCCGCCAAATTCGGCCCGGCGAAGCTCTTTGCCGTGACGAAGCTCGGTGTGCAGGCGTCGCCCGCGCAGATCGAAGCGTTTGGAATGAAGCTCACGGGTATCGCGGGCAACTACTGGAAGATGATCGCCCAGGGCAAAGGCGAGCATGGCTGGACCTGGTACCGAATCTATCAGGCCTCGAATAGCACGCACGTCGTCTGGGCCGTGCTCGGTACGGGCGCCAAGGGCAGCTACCTGATGCTGCTGTGGACGACGGTCGCCGACGCGACGGCCCACACCGCCGATTACAAGACCTGGGCCTACAACGTCGTGCTCTTCTAGTTCGTCCCCGTCGCTAAAAACCCCGTCGGAGCTCGCTCCCATCTCTTCGGTCGCCGACCGAACGCACGGACGACCGTTCGCATCGTCCGCTTGGAGCCGCCCTCGCGCTCGCGACGATCGATGTCAGAATCTCCAGCTCCCGCTGCCGCTGGAACGGTGACCCGACGCGTCGCACGCTGACCGGTTGCGTCGATTGGTCGCCAATGCGACAATGCGACTCGAGCCGGGCCTCGTACGAGGGACTCGGCGACGAGTCGACCGATGAGCCTGGATGTGCCGACGATGACCGAAACGAGAGCGAAACCCGATCCCCGAGTCTACATGGCGGCGGAGCGCACGTTCTTGGCCTGGATCCGGACGGGCATCGCGCTGATGGCCTTCGGCTTCGTCGTCGCGCGCTTCGGTGTGTTCCTGCGGCAGGTCGCCCTCGGGTCGCGCATCGTGATCAGAGGCCACTCTGGCCTCTCGCTCTACGTCGGCCTCGGCTTGATCAGCGTCGGGCTCGTCGTCTGCGTCGTCTCGGCGCTGCGCCACACGCGCTACGTCAAGGCGCTCGACGCGGGGCGCTTCCGCGAGGCCTACGGCGCGACGTTCGCATTTGCGATCGTCGCCTTGCTCGCCGTGGTCGGTGTGACGATGGCGGTCGTGCTCGCCAGTGTCTGACCCATATACCTAGGAGGTTGTATGCATCGTTTCAGCTGGGCCCTCGTTCTGTTTGCCTGCACCGTCTTGTCCAGCGTCGCCGCCTCGGCGGAGCCCTGGGTGGAGTTCAAGTCCGCGAAATACGGGATCTCGATGCAGCTCTGGAAGTCGAGCAAGCTGCGCTCCAAAGAAGAGAAGGGCGGCTGGGGCATGCTCGAGGCCAAAAACGACGTGGCCACGATCTGGGCGATCGCCAAGCTCGGCAAACCGCACACACCAGCGGAGATCGAGGACTACGGCATTCAGGTCACGGGCGTCGCGTCGAAGTACTGGAAGCTGCTCTCGAAAGGCGAGAAGACCAACGGCTGGGTCTGGTACCGCGTCTATCAGGCGTCGGATGCGAAGTGGGTGATTCGCGCGGTTCTCGGGGTTGGTCCGAAGGGGAGCTACCTCTTGATTCTGAAGACGACCACCGCCGACGAGATGGCCAATCGGGCGGCCTATCTGGCGTGGGTCAAGAGCGTGAAGCTGTTTTGAGCCCTCCGCTCTCTTCCTGGGCGCTGGGCTGACAAGGAGCCAGAGATGATCGTCAACCGTTGGCTCGATGGGTTCGATGTCCGGTTACGGCCGGTTACGATGGACGATCTCGATGCGATGATGACCTGGGTCAATCGTCCCGAGGTGACGCAGAACTTCGCACGCCTCTCGCGGGCGATCTCGAGGGAGGAAGAGGCACAGTGGCTGCATCGCACGCTCGAGAGCGACGCCGATCGGCTCTACGCGATCGAAGATCGAGATGGCGCCTACATCGGTAACGCCGGATTGCACCAGATCTATTGGCCGGCTCGTGCTGCGCGTCTCGGTGTGGTCGTCGCCAACCAACAGGGGCGCGGCATCGGGCAGCAGACGATCAAGCTACTCTCCGCGGCGGCCTTTCTCGACCACGGGCTGCACAAGGTCTGGTTGATCCACTACCGCACCAACACCCGGATGGCCCACATCACGGCCAAGCTCGGTTTTGCCTTCGAGGGCGTGCTGCGCGACGAGTATTTCCACCAGGACGGCTATCACGACATGATCCGCCTGTCGCTCCTCGATCACGAATTCACCCGCCTGCGCGGCTCGTGGGGTCTCTGAATCAGGCGCTCTCGGGGCGGTTGTGCAGGCTCTCGCAGAGCGCCCAGAGGGTCGCGGCGAGCTCTGGGTCGCGCGCGGTCTTCGAAGGTGGGACGATCCG
>JAGQJP010000335.1 GCA_020430585.1 Myxococcales bacterium
AACGCCGACGCGCGGGCCAGACGACCAGCGGCGACTGGCAGCTGAACGACGGCGATCACGTGGTCACCCTGACCTTCGCCAACGGCGAAGAGGACGCTCTGGGGATCTGGTTCGACGGATGTCAGCTCCAACTCGACGAGTGGCGCGAGCTCGCCTCCGACGGCGATGGCGAGAGCCGATTCTTCACCAAGGCCCCATGACCGGCGCGGAATCGATGCGAGTCGCCATCCTCGGAGCGGGTCGCCTGGGGCGCGCGTTGGCCGCGGGGCTGATCGCGCGCCAGCGGCCGGCCGCGCTGATCTGGAATCGCAGCGCCAGCCCCATCGCGACCCATAGCGGCGCCCTCCCCGCAGCAGAGCTCGGCGCGATCGATCTCGCGCTGATCTGCGTCGCCGACGGTGCGATCGAGGGGCTCGCCGCGAGCTTGCGTCCGCTGTTGTCGCCAAGCTGTGTGATCGCCCACTGCTCGGGTGCCCTCCCGGCGGCGATACTCGGCGCAGGCTCGGTCGCTTCTCTCCACCCGCTGCAGACCTTCGTGCCGAACGTCGCCATCGAATGGTCTGCGGTCCCCTTCGTGATCGAGGGTGACGAGAGCGCCAAGCCGTTTGTGGAAGCCTTTGCACGCGTCTTTTCGTCGCGAATTCACCGTCTGCAGACGGGGACAAAGGCGACCTACCACGCAGCGGCGGTATTTGCCTCGAATTACCTCATCGTCGTACTGGAGGCGGCTCGCCAATTACTCGAACGTTGCGGAGTCGATGATCTCTCGCTGTTCGAGCCACTCGTGAGCCAGACATTCTCCAACGTCCGTGACCATGGCGGCCTCGGCGCGATGACCGGGCCGCTGGCGCGCGGGGACGTGGAAACAATCCAGCGCCACCTCGCCGCGTTGGAGGAATTGGCGCCCCACCTCCGATCATTCTACAGCGAGCTTGCCAGGGCCGCGCTCTCGCTGCACCTCGTCGACCTGTCCGCCGATCGCCGCGCGGTGCTCGACCCGCTGCTCGAAAAAAAAATCGCACCCCAGCCTTGACATCGACAAAACCGTGCACAAATATGCGGCGGAACGTTGATAGCGTATTTTTGAATACATTAGAATACACACCGGCCGCACGAGCGGTCCGCATGGGCTTTAGTTGGAAGGAGGAAAACACATGAAAATCAGACCGTTGTATGACCGTGTCCTGGTCAAGCGCATCGAAGAAGAGCAAGTTTCCAAGGGCGGGATCATCATCCCCGATACGGCGAAAGAGAAACCCCTCGAGGGCAAAGTGATCGCCGTCGGCAATGGCAAGGTGCAAGATGATGGCTCGCTGCGCGCCCTCGACGTGAAGGCGGGCGATCGCATCCTGTTCAGCAAGTACGCGGGAACCGAAGTGAAGATCGACGGAGAAGAGCACCTGATTCTCCGCGAAGACGACATCCTCGGCATCGTCGAGTGAGCGGTTCTCCCGACACGGCCGAACGAAACAACGAAAACCAGACGACAGACATAGAGAACTAGGAGCGAATCAGATGACGGCGAAAGATATTCTCTTTTCCGCCCCGGCGCGGGAAAAAATCCTCGAAGGCGTGAACACCTTGGCCAACGCGGTCAAAGTGACCCTCGGACCGAAAGGCCGCAACGTCGTGCTCGAGAAGAGCTTCGGCGCCCCGCTCGTCACGAAAGACGGCGTGACGGTGGCCAAAGAGATCGAGCTCGAAGACAAATTCTCCAATATGGGCGCCCAGATGGTGAAGGAAGTCGCCTCCAAGACCTCCGACGTCGCGGGTGACGGCACCACGACCGCTACGGTTCTGGCCCAAGCGCTCTATCGCGAAGGCTCGAAGCTCGTCGCCGCCGGGTGCAACCCGATGGATCTCAAGCGCGGCATCGAGCAAGCGGTCGAGTCGGTGGTCCGCTCGCTGCACCAGCTCTCGACCCAGACCAAAGACCGCAAGGACATCGCTCAGGTCGGCACGATCTCGGCCAACGGCGACGTCACGATCGGCAACATCATCGCCGAGGCGATGGAGAAAGTCGGCAAAGAGGGCGTGATCACGGTCGAAGAAGCGAAGAGCATGGAAACCTCGCTCGAC
>JAGQJP010000336.1 GCA_020430585.1 Myxococcales bacterium
AGCACGAGCGACATCTTCACTCCGCCGAGTCGCGTCGATTGTGCTCCGCTAGCGCCCGCCAGCGGCAAGGTGGTCACCGTCAAACCCGATCAGGCCGCCGAGCTGCGAACGATCGTCGCCAGCGCGACGAGCGGAACGACGATTCTCCTCGAGGACGGGACCTACCTGTTGGACGCTGGAGATTCGAGCTCGCGCCTGCAGTTCAGCGTTTCTGGCGTAACGCTGCGCTCCAAGAGCGGGGACCCGAGCAACGTGATCCTCGACGGAGGCTACAAGACCAACGAGCTGGTTTCGATTCTCGCCTCTGACGTCACAATCGCTGAAATCACGCTGATGCGGGCGTACGACCACCCGATCCACGTCTCGGGCAGCGCGACGACGATCAGCGGAACGCGGATCTATCGCGTGCGCATCATCGATCCCGGCCAGCAGGCGATCAAAATCAATACGGGCAACAACGAGACGACATTCGCCGACAATGGAACCATCGCCTGCAGCGAGATCACGCTCACCGAAGCGGGGCGCGCCAAGATTCGCGACAACTGCTACACGGGGGGGATCGACGGGCATCAAGCGTGGGGTTGGCGCGTGCGCGACAATCTGATCCGTGGATTCTACTGCAGCAGCGGATTGTCCGAGCACGGCGTCCATTTCTGGAACGGTTCCCGGGACACGATTGTCGAGCGAAACCGCATCATCGATTGCGCGCGGGGGATCGGCTTCGGCCTCGGAGCGAACGGCAATGGTTCGTACCGCACCTATCCCGATGGGCTCTACGCAGGGCTCGGCTACATTGGCCACTATGGCGGAATCATTCGTAACAACGCGATCGTCGCCACGATCGCCGGCTTCGACTCGGGAATCTCGCTCGAGCAGTCGCGTGGCACCTATGTGCTCCACAACTCCGTGGTCTCGCAACAGCCTCCCTTCTCCTCGATCGAGTGGCGCTTCGCGAACACCGAGGTGACGCTGACCAACAACCTGGTGAGCCACAATCTTCGCGAGCGCGACGGAAACCCGAGCTCCACGAGCGCGGGAAATCTCGAGAACGCACCCGTGAGCCTCTTCGTCGACCCCTGGAACGGCGACCTCCACCTCCAGAGCACGGCGAACGCGGTGTTGGGGAAGGGGGTCGACGTGCCGTTGGGGCTCTGTGACGACGACATCGATGGCGAGGCGCGGACGAAGCCACGCGACATCGGGGCCGATCAGCGCCATCGGTGAAGTGAAGTCGCGCCGAGCGCCCGCGCGGTCGACGGAAAAAGGCTTGGACGTCGAAGCATATTAATTTACTGTTCATGACAGTCGATGTCGTCTCGGCGACCGACCGGGACGCACGAGCCAAAACTCAATACAAACCTGGAGGAGTGCCATGATGATCGCTCGTTGGCGCATCGAAGCGCGGTTTGGACAGAAGCAGGCCGCGCTGAGCCTGATGAAAGAGTGGATGAAAGAGGTCGGAAGCGCGGTAGGCTTTGGAGATAAGGCCCTCCGGATGGTGACCGGCTCGATCGGGGCGCTGGAGTCGACGATCGAGACCGAGTTTCAGGTCGACAGCCTCGCCGAGCTCGAGGCGGCGTGGGCCAAGATGGCGACGATGCCAGGCCATGCGGCGTGGTCGAAGAAACTCGAGCCGCACATCGTCTCGGGAACCGCCCATTGGCAGATCTTCCGCGTGCTCTAGGCGCTCGCAGGTACATCAGAACTGGACTTTTGCCGACGATCGAAAGAATGTTTTCCCGTTGGGCGAAAGTGTGCATACTGGAGCATGGATACCGGATTCGGTCCGGCGAAGGGGAACTCTAAACAGGAAAGGTCGAACCATGGGGATTGTTACAGGATTATTCTTGCTCATTTGCGGTTTTCTCGGGATCACGGAGTGGTTTGTCCAGCGGAAGCCCGACGCCCAAAAGCTCGCTGACGCCCTCGCCCCGTACCAGGGTTGGATCGGTTTCGTCGGCGCGTTCTGGGGTTTCTGGTGGATCATCTACTCGCTTCTCAATTTGCGCATGCTCGGCATGGGTTTCAAGCTGCTCCTCTGGTGGATCACCATACTCGGCTCGGGTGTCTGCCTCTTCGGACTGGGGGTGATTTTGGGCTTCAACCTCCTCAATCAATACGTCTTCAGCAAGAATCCGAAGATGGAAGAGAAGGGCGCGCAACTCAAAGAGAAGCTCGTCACGTTCCAAACTCCGCTCAGCTGGGGCGCCCTCGGCCTCGGCCTCTGGTCGATCGTCTACTCCTTCATGCTCTGACTCCCGCTTTCGGGGATCACGGCTACCTCTCCCTCCGACGTGCACGTTCTGACAGCGGCGCGCATTTCCCTCGGTCTGCACCGCGAGGGCGGGGGAGCGACGTCAGTCGTGGTCGACGCTCGGCAGCTCGTGCTGATCGATGCTGGCGCGCGTCGCCAGCTCGCGGGCGGGCCAATCCGCCAACACATTGCGGAGGAGTAGCGCGGGCTTGGGTGGGCAGAACAGGTTGCCCTGGACATAGGTGCAATCGAGCTCTCGAAGCGCGCGCATCTGACGCGGTTTGTCGATCATCTTGGCGATCACCTTGATCCCCGTCGTCTCGGCCAACGACAGGATCGAGCGCACGAGATCGGCGGCGTTCTCGTCGAACCCCAGGCCGTCGGTCAGTTGGCGGGCGATCTTGAGCATGAAGATCGGCAGGTGCAGCACGTCCGAGAGCGAGGTGCCCGAGAGGCCGAAGTCGTCCACGCAGAGCGGCAACTCGAGGCGGGAGAGGCGATTGAGCCCGGGGAGCGCGTCGGGTTCCTCACCGAGCGTCGCGAAGTCCGTCAGCTCGAGGACGAGACTCTCGGCCGGGAGCTCGGCGGCGCGCATCGCGCCCTCGATCGCGCTCGTGAGGGTGCGACTGCGGGCCAGTTGCCGCGGCGAGAGGTTGACGCTGACCCAGGCGTTCTCGAGGGCGGGATGCTCGCGACGCCAGCTCGCCAGCTGCTGGCAGACGTCGTGGAACGACCACTCCTCGAGGGCGTTCAGCGCGCCGCTGTCGATCGCTGGCTCGAGGAAGCTGCGAGGCGTGATCATTCCGAGCTCTGGGTGCCGCCAACGCAGCAGCGCTTCGAAGCCCGCGATCCGACCGTCGATGCAGTTGATGACGGGCTGGTAGTGCAAGAGAAACTGATGCTCGCGGATGGCGGGACGCAGCTGCTCACGCATGGTCTCGGCGGAGGTCGGAGGTCGCTCTGCGCTTCGGCCGTAGACGTGGTACGAGCCGGGACCCTTCTGTTTCGCTTGATACATCGCCGCGTCCGCGTCGGCGAGCACATCGGCCGTGCTCAGGTAGGCCGGGCAGCCGATCGCGATCCCGATCGAGCAGCTGATCCCGACCGTGTCGTCGCCGAGCTGGATCGGCTCCGAGATCCGTCGAATGATGCGCTGGGCGAGGGCGAGCACGTCCGCGAGCTCGTTCCAGTGGTCGACGAGCACGACGAACTCGTCCCCTCCATATCGTCCCACGGTGTCGACGGTGCGGATCGAGTCGCAGAGGCGCTCGGCGACGCGACGCAGCAGCTCGTCTCCCAGCAGGTGGCCGGCCCAATCGTTGATGCGCTTGAACCCATCGAGATCGACGAACAATACGGCGTAGCCCTCCGACGGGTTGCGTGCGATGCGGTGGATCGCCATCTGCAAGCGATCGCGCACGAGAGAGCGGTTGGGTAGGCCCGTGAGGTCGTCGTGCAACGCGTCGAAGCGCAGCGACTGCTCGGATTCGCGAACCGCGGTGATGTCGGTCATCGACCCCGCCAGACGTCGCACGCTTCCGTCGGCGTGCCGCAGTGCGGCGGCGCGCACGCGCACCCAGCGGTACTTCGTGTCGGTGTGGAGAATCCGATGCTCGATCTCGAGCGTCTCGCCGCGGGTATCGAAGAAGCGCCCGAGGGTCTGCTCGACCCAATCGCGGTCCTCGGCGTGGATCCGCCCGAGCCAGAGCTCGGATGAGCCATCGCAGGCGCGCGGATAGAGGCCGAGGTTTTCGCACCACCGCGGCGAGGCGTGGAATCGGTCGCCCGCGACGTCCCAGTCCCACAACCCATCGGCTGCACCGCGCGCCGCGAGCTCGAATCGTTCGCGGATCGCGCGCTGTTGCGCGATGAGGCGGCGCCGCTCCACGAGCTCACCCCGCGTCTCTTCGAATTCGTGCGTCTTCTCCAGCACCATCCCGGCCAGGTTGGTAATCGTCTGGACCAACCCCTTGTAGCGCGGTGAGAACGGTCGATCCGTCGATGCGCGCGCCAGACAGAGCAGCGCGCGGATCCGTCCATCGATCGGGATCGGCGCCAGCAAGGTGCTCGAGACGGGAAACTGCACGAAAAACGCTCCCAGTGGGCAATCGGGCTCGACGGGGTTCCCTCGGCTCCCGCTGTTGATCAGCACGGGACGGCCGGTCTGAAAGACGCGCGCCGTGAGCCCCTTGCCAACGGTCAGGGGTCGCCGTAAGAGATGCGTGTCGATCCGCTCGGTCATGTCGGGGTCGGGGTGCTCCCAGGCGACCAGGCGTAGCGTTTCGTCGACGCGTTGGAAGATCAGGCAGAGATCGCCCCACTCGGCGCTCAACTTGGTGGCCAGTGTGGAGAAGACGGCCTCGATTCGCAGCGGTGCCCGAGCGAGGGCCGTGGCGATCTCGGCGAACAGACGAAGCTTGCGATGAACGTAGTCCTTCCGTTTGCGCGCCTCGATCTCGTCTCGGATCTCCGTGAAGACGAGAAGAAACCCGTTCGGCGCCTCGGACTCATCGCGCGCCAACGGGCAGACGCGCACGCGGTGCCATGTCGGAGGTCCGCCGCGCTCCCCGATCTGGAGCTCGCATGACACGTATCGCTTGTTCTTCGAAGACTCTGCCATCGGCATGGAGCAGCTGGCGCGAGGCGGCGGGAAGCAGGTCGAACACCGAGCGACGGAGCGCATCAAGTCGTGTGGCGCAGAGAAATGGGCGCGATTCCCAGCGGACGAGGAAGAGCTCGTCGATGGCGACGATGACGTCGGGTAGCTGCACCAACAGGTGCTCGCCACGTTCGGTACGCGTTTCTACCATAATTCACCGTGGTCCATCCCCCAAGCCGAGAACGTGCACGGTTCGGCGACGCCTGCGGTATTCGATCCCGACGCCGCTACCTGTCATGGTAGGTCGTTCGTCGGCCATGGTCAATCGGACGGTGTCTCAGCTGTGAGAATCGTTCGCAATTTCTGGTCGACGCGGGATCGACGGCTGGCGAAACGGACGCCTGACTCCCACAAAACGCTTGCCTCGGGGCCCGGATCGACGCCATGCTCGATCGGAATCCGCAACGAGGAGGAGCGAGATGCAAATCATGATCGTCAGCCTGATGCTCACCTGGTACGGGCACGCGACGTTTACGCTAGCGGCGGACGGTGCCACGGTCGTCATCGATCCCTACACGTACAAGGCGGGGCTCTTCACCTATCCGACACGACGGTTCACGGGCGACGTCGTCACGATCAGTCACAACCACTTCGACCACAGCAATCTCGGCGCGGTACGACATCCGCGTCCTGGGCAAAAGCCGCTCGTGCTGCGCGGGCTCACGGCGGATGGCAAGCGCTATCATCCGATCGATCAGAGGGTCGGGAAGCTGTTGCGGATCCGAAGCGTCAATGCCTACCACGACGAGGTGCAGGGCAAGAAGCGCGGGCTCGACGCGATCTTTGTCTACGAAATGCCCGGTCTGCGCATTGCACATCTCGGAGATCTCGGCCAGAAGCGGCTCAGCCCCGAGCAGCTGAAGGCGATCGGCGCGGTCGACGTCGTATTGGCGCCGATTGGCGGGTATTTCACCGCCCCCCTCGCCTCGATCAAAGCGATCGTGGGGCAGCTCGACCCCTGGATCGTCATTCCGATGCACTACAAGACGACGTATACGCAGAAGCTGCCGATCAGCGGTCAGACGACGTGTCCCGCGACGAACGGCTCGCCGCCACCCAACGTTTTTTGCCTGACGAGCTCGCATATCGATCTCGTCGCCTGGACGAAGCGGATTCGCTCGGCGGGCAAACGCCAGGTTTGGCTCTACCTCACGTTCGTAAAGTGACGTACGGATTTGCTGGACCGCTGCGCGAAACTTGTCTATTGTTGCGCGGCGCTTCCACGAGGAGGAACAGAGATGGCACGTTTCGAACCAAAAGATCACATCGGATTTCATGACGATACGGCATACGCTTGTCTGCTCGCCGGGCGACCGCTGCACGGTTTGACCTTCACACAGGCCCGGGCGCTAGCCGAGCTCTGCAAGAGCGAGTACTCGAACAAATTCAACTTGACGTTTCGAGCGATTCCAGACGGAGACCTGACCGAGGACTTCAACGACGGCGAGGCGGTCTACAGCATGTTCGTCGGCGAGCTGGTCGCCGTGGCGACCGCGACGGAGCCGGGCGATGGCGAGACCCAGAAGATCGACGGCGAGCGACTGAGCTCGGCCCTCGACCGGATCGGCGAGTTTTCGCAGGGGAGCTGGAAAGAGCTCGTCCGCAAGATCGGCGAGGCCGAAGGCGCCGAGGAGTTCCTCGACGAAGAGGACGACATCTATCTCGTCGCCTCGGGTGCGATGGCGCTGGCGCGCCTGGTCACCCCCGAGGGCGACGAGCTCGAGGCGGCCCTCGATGGCGAGCCCTGGGAAGTCGTCGATCCCGCCGACGGAACCTTTCGTCTCACCGCGCACCAAGAGTAGCGCGCACCTTGCGGCTCAACGCAAGAGATACCAATAGAACAGAAAGAGGGCGCTCGCCATCGACAAGCCGATCAGCGCGCCGATCAGGATTCCCAGCACCAGCGCCCGGTTTTCCGCGGCAGAGCCGGTCGTGGCGACCGTTCGGATCGGAAGATCCGCGGCGCCAGGGGTTCGACGGGCGAGTGATCCGCTCGAATTCGCTCGACGACGGCGGAGTTCCGAGGGCGTGTCGCGCGACGACAAAACGTCCTCGGCCAGCGGTGTCGGCCCTGCCGAACCAGCTGGAGCGAAGCCAATCACCGCGTCATCACGACTCGCCCGTCGTTCCGTGCCGCGCGCGGGTCGAACCGATGCTCCGCTCCCGCCAGGAGCCGAGGGGTCGCCGCTGCGGGCCGAGGGGTCGCCGC
>JAGQJP010000035.1 GCA_020430585.1 Myxococcales bacterium
GGGCCGGCGAGCCCTCGGCAAGCGCCCGATATCTCGCCAGGCTCTCCCGCGCGGCGCTGGTCTCGCCCTCGAGGAGCTGGACCCGCGCCGCCTCGATCGCCCACCAGATCGCGTTCGGTCCGTCGCCAACGTCGTGACGCTCGGCGAGCAGGGGCTTCGCCATCGCCCCGCCGCCGAGGTCGAGGAGCAGGTCGATCAAGGCGACGCCGACGCGCACATTCGCGGGGTCGAGACGCCGCGCGGCAGCGAAGAGGAAGAGGCCGAAGGTCGGCAATCCCGCTCGGGTCGCCCGCTCGCCCAGGAGGCCGAAAGACTCGGCCCGCGTCGCCGGATCGCTCAGGAGGCCGGCCGACTCGGCCCGCGTGACGGGATCGGGCGGCCGACGCCGTGACTCCGCCCCCGAGCCGGGACCGCCCACGTCTTGCCGTTCGTCACGCCAGGCGTCGAGGGGCTTGGGCTCGGCGTCGCGGTTCCCCGACCGCGTGTTGGCGGCGTCGGACGTCGCTGGCGATCGCGACCAGCCGAGGTAGGCCTCGATCCAGGGCGGCAAGGCCCCTCCGCTCGAGAGAAACGCAAGCGGAACCGCGGGGGCGGGAAATGGCGGACGGGCCAACTCAGCAAAGCTCTCGAGTTGGCGGGGCGAAAATAGGCCGTAGCGCAGCGCGTCGACGAGCAGCAGCGAGACTTCGGGCTCTCGACGATGCTCCAGCCGCTGCACCAGGCCCAAGAGAAGCGCGTGTTCGAACGGTCGCCCTCGCAAGCCCTCGACGAGACGGACCAGCGTCGGCTCCGACCCGGGCTCGGCGGCGGCGCTGCCCGCGGCTGTGACATCCGACCCCGCCCGCACCCCATCCCGCTCGTCGACCGAAGGATCGCCGTAGAGGGCGTGGGAACGCTCGAGGGCGAAGTCGCGAAAGATCGATTTGAGTCGTTTCACGGCGTCCACTCTCCGTTGCTTCGGCAGATGGTAGCACGAGAGGGCGCCCTTTGGAGGGAGAAGACGACGCCGCAGGATCTCCGATCGGGGGGACGGCGGCGCCGCCCGCTCAGAACCGCATCGAGAGACCGAAGCGGATGTCGAGATAGTGGAACATGCCGATCGCCTCGTTGACCGCCGAGTTGACCGTCAAATCGCTCTGGGAGAATGCGCCCGTGCGCGAGAGCCCCGCCGAGGCCGCCGACAGCCAGGCGTCCTTCGAGAGGAGGCTCGGCTGGACGATCAGGTTGAAGTGATAGCGCGCGTCGACCGTAATGTAGAGGTGTTTGACGATTCGAATCTCCATCCCGAACCCGGCGCTCAGATCCATGCCGTAGGCGCGATCGAGCTGAAACGTCGAATTCTTCGGCACGATCACCGCGCCCAATCCGAGGGGGATGTACGGACGGACGATGCCCCGATAGAGGGTGAAGCGATAGCCGAAGAGGATCTTGTGCATCTGCAGGCGCGGCCCCTTGCCGAGCGAGACCGAATCGCCGCGCAGGTTCGAGGTCGACTGGAAGGTGAAGGTCGTGAACGAGTAGCCGAGCTCGAACCCCTTGAGCAGCAGCCTGGCGCCGACGGAGTAGCTCGCGCCGAGCTTGAAGCGTCCGTCCTGACCGACTTCGAACGATTTGAGAATGTTTCCTTTGTACGTCGAAAGGGGAACGGTGACGCCGCTCGTCGTCATCACGCCGTAGGGCGTCTCTTCCGCGACGGCGAGCGGGGCGGCCAACAAGATTGCAAGCACGAGCGCGAGGCGCCGGACGGCGACCATGGGAATCCTCCATCTATGTGATGATCAGAGGCGGCGGTCGTCCGAGAGGTAGTCGCGGGTTGGGCGGCTGTCTGGAACGGGCGCGCGTCCCCAATCTTTTCGGTAGTCTGGCGACCCACGTGGGGCCCATGACTTTGCGTCCCTCCCTCGCGAGAGGTTTGCCTTTGTCGAAGACCGGAAGCGCTTCATTTCGTCTTCGTATCTTCTGTTGATCACAACGGCAGGGCCGATCAAAATCTTTAGCGCTGTTTCACGATTTTCGCGCGCTGTGTTTACGCGAGTTTGCGGGGCTCTGGAGGCGGGTTGGCGAGATTATTGGCAGTCGCCGCCCTTCACGGTGAGCGTCGTGCTACCCAGAACGTGGCTCGACGCCTTCAAGTTGTCGACGGTCTGCTCCATGTCGAGGAACGTCCCGTTGGGCCAGACGATCACCTGGGCGTCGATGGTGTTGTCGATGTCGAGGGCCCAGATCGTCAGCTGATAGCTGTGGGTCTCTCCCGGCGGTGGATAGGGCCCCTGGAGATCGGTGCCGTGGATCGTCAGCTTGTCGCTGAGGGAGGTGTCCGAGGTCAAGCTCTCGCCCGCGCCGAGCGAGGTCTTGCTCGCCGGGATATTCCAGACCAACCAGTGGTCGTAGCTGAGGAAGTCGAGATCCTGCATCGTAATCACGTAGCTCTTGGTTCCGTCGGGGCCCGCCGTCCAGGAGAGGGACGGGGTCTCGACCGGATCGACCGAGCACTTGTACTTCGCGGGGACCTCTTGCCCCTCGGTCCACTCCCCGCTCGTCAGCTGGAAGCTACCATTCTGCGTGTCGCTGCCGCTCTGCGTGTCGCTGCCGCTCTGCGTGTCGCTGCCGCTCTGCGTGTCGCTGCCGCTCTGCGTGTCGCTACCGCTGCTCGATTTGCTGCTGCTACCGCAGCCGACCGAGAGCGCGAGCAACAACGCCAGAAGCCAACGCAATCGTCTGCTGGTCATCGGTCTCCTCCTGCTGGGAGTGGCGTCGTGGTGAAATCGATGCCTATTCTCACGCGCCGACGGGGGGAAGTCAACCGCGATCGCACTTCGGGGCCGCACGTCGATTGTGGCTCACAGGCCGATGTCCCGACGCAGGTGTCGCCCGCGAAAGCGGACCCACTCGGCCGCGCGGTAGGCCAACGCTCGCGCCTCGTCGACGGTCTCTCCCGGGGCGACGACGGTGCAGACACGACCGCCCGTCGTCTCGATCCAGCCCGCGTGTCCCTCGGCGGGCGGCACCCAACGCACGCCATCGAGGTAGAGGTCGACCTCGCTCTGGCGGAAGCTCGCCTCGTCGATCTCGATCCGGTCACCCCGCACCGCCCGCTCGGGGTAGCCTTCGCAGACGAGGACCAGGCTGACTCGGGGGCGCGGGTCGAGCTCGAGCGCGTCGACGGCGGCGCGCAGATCACCGACGCCCCGGCACGCCTGCAGGCAGGCGTAGAAGTCGCCGCGATAGGCCGAGAGCATCGTCTGGGTCGCGGGATCGCCGAAGCGCACGTTGTAGTCGATCACGTAGATCCGCGAGCCGGCGAGCATCAGATCGACGAAGAGCGCCCCGCGAAACGGCGTACCGCGCTCGCGCATCGCCTGCACCGTCGGGCGTAGGATCTCGTCCTCGATCTGGCGCGCCCAGCGCTCGTCGATCTCGGGGGCGGGGAAGACCTGGCCCATCGAACGCGTCGGCGGCCCCTGCTCGCCATCTTCGAGGCGCGGGTGGTTGCGAACGTAGCCCAAGATGCAGACCTCGTCGCCATCGCAGAGGCTGAAGACCGTGACCTCGCGCCCGTCGATGCGCTGCTCGACGACGATCTGCTCCGACTCGAGGCCGTAGACGTTCTCTTCGAGGACGTCGCGCAGCGCTCCCTCGACCTCGCTGAGGTGCTGGGTCACGCGCACCCCCTTGCCGTAGGCGATCCCGTCGGCTTTGAAGACGCGCGCCCAGGACTGGGTGCGAGCGAGGTGCAGTGCGCGGTCGGCGTTGTTGCAGATTCCGAAGCGCGGCGTCGGGATCGCCAGCTGGCTCATCAGCAGGCGGGCGAAAACCTTCGAGCCCTCGAGACGCGCGGCGGCCTTCGGCGGGCCGAAGATCGGCAGCTCGCGCTCGGTGAAACGGTCGACGAGCCCCATCACCAGAGGGGTATTCGGGCCGACGACGGTCAGATCGAACGCCTCCATCTCGGCGAGCTCGCAGAGGCCCGGGAAATCCTGGCTCGAAACGGGCGCCGTCTCGTACCCCAGGCGCTCGAGCCCCGTCGTGCCCGGGGCAAAGACGACCTTCTGGACCGACGGGCTGCGCTCGAGAGCCACGCCGAGGGCGTGATTGCGCGCCCCACCGCCGACGATCAATACGCGAGCGTCACCCATCGCTCAAAACCGCTCGATCCAGCTCGGATGGGGGCGTGACCCCACCGTCTCGAGGATCTTCTCTCCGATCGCGGCGACCGCCCAGGGCTCGCCGCCTGCGCCCTCGGCGATCGGGATCGCCGTCGGCTCGATCAGCTTGACGGTGTTGCCGAAGACGAGAAACACGCGGCCCGTGATGCTCTCGGCCTTCGGGCCGGCGAGAAAGACGACGACGGGCGAGACGTGCTCGGGTCGCATCGATTCACCCGCCCCGCCGTCGCGCTGGAAGAACGGCAGGTCTTCGGTCATCCGTGTCACCGCCGCTGGCGCGATGACATTCACCGTGATCCCCTTGCGCTGCGCCTCGGGCCACAAACAGCGGGCAAACCCTGCGATTCCCGCCTTCGCCGCCCCGTAGTTGCACTGACCGAAGTTTCCGTAGAGCCCCGAGGTCGA
>JAGQJP010000337.1 GCA_020430585.1 Myxococcales bacterium
GGGCCGGCGGGATGGGGGCGGTGTACCTCGCCGAACAGAGCACACCGAAGCGGCAGGCGGCGATCAAGGTCTTGCACAAATCGGCGGTCGTCGAGGATCCGACGTTGGTCGAGCGCTTCAAGCGCGAGGCGCGAGCGGCGCTGAGCCTCTCTCATCCCGTGATCGTGAATGTCTACGACTTCGGAGAGCTGGAGGACGCGACGCTCTTTCTGGCGATGGAGCTCGTCGATGGTGTCTCGCTTACCGAGAAGCTGCGCGAGGCACCGCTCGACCCCAAGTGGTGCGCAGATGTCGTCGCGCAGATGGCCGAAGGGTTGTCCGAAGCGCACGACAAGTCGATCATCCACCGCGACCTGAAGCCGGACAACGTCTTCGTCACCGAAGTGAGAGGCCACACGCTGCCGAAGATCCTCGACTTCGGCGTCGCCAAGCTCACCGACGAGGTCGATCTGACGAAGACCGGGTTGATCTACGGGACCCCAAAGTACATGAGCCCCGAGCAGATTCGCGGTGAAAAGCTCGATGGGCGCTCGGATCAGTACTCCCTCGGGATCATCCTCTACCAGATGCTCGTGGGCGAGGTCCCGATCAAGAGCGAGACGCCGATCGGGTACATCATCGCGCACCAGAACGACATCCCCGTTCCGCCGAGCGAGCTGCGTCCCGACCTCGAGCTGCCTGCGGGTCTCGAGCAGACGGTGCTGCGAATGCTCGAGAAAGAGCGGGATCGTCGATTTCCCTCGATGCGGGCGCTCCGCGATGCGCTCGTGGCGATTCGCGATGGCCGCGCCCCGAGCGGGCTCGACGCACCTGCGGCAGGCGGGCGCGGCGCGAAGGTCAGCGCCTCGGGCTCCGTCGGCGGAAATACGAGAGCGGCAGAGAGCGAGATCGGATCGGGTCGTCTGATGAAACTTCTCGTGATCGGCATCCTGATCTTGGGGATCGCCTTTCTGCTACTCAAGTATCTACTCTGACCCGCGTCGCGCGCTCGAGCCGCTGTCGCGAGCGACATAGCACGAGCCGAGCGCCCGCTCAAAGATAGCGTTGAAAGAGGATCATCAGGCCGAGGGCGAGGCTCACCAATAGGCCAACGCCACGACGGGAGAGCGCCTCGTAACTCTCGGGGGCGAGCTCCATGAAGACGACCAGAACCATCGCCCCCGCGGCGAAGCCGAAGCCGAAGGGCAACAGCGGCCGGAACTGCTCGACGAAGAGGAACGCCGGCACCGCCATCACGGGTTGTGGTAACGACGAGAGGATGCTGTAGCCGACGCAGGCGAGAATCGACGCGCCACGGGGACGCATGCTCGCCGAGATCGCGAGCCCTTCTGGAATGTTGTGGACGGCGATGGCGATCGTGATCAACGTCCCGAGCTTCGCACCGCCACCGAAAGAGACGCCCACGGCGACGCCCTCGGCGAAGCTGTGCAACGTCATCACCAGCATCACCAGCATTGCCTGCCGCGCACCGGCTCCGCGCAAGGCCCCGAACCCGACATCGCGCCCCGAGAGGGCTCGCTCGCTGAGCAAGATGAAGAGCAACCCCACGGCGCCGCCGACGATCGGCTGCCAGGTGCCGAAGCGTGATGCCTCGCGCAGCAATCCAAAGCTCGCGCCGAGCATCAGGCCGGCTGATGTGGCGTTGGCGATGGCGATCGCCCGCTTCGAGATCCGACGCACCAAAATGAAGGGCAACGCCCCCAGGCCCGTCGCCAATGCCGTGCCGAGGGCGTAGACAAAGACCTCGAAGAGCCGCGATTCCATCGTATGCCCTCAGCGCCCGAGCAAGACGCCGTGCAACAACACGACGATTCCAGCGCTCGCAGAGATGACGACCGCGACGCGCATCTTGCTACAGCGCTTGTACGCCGTCGGGAGAAGATCGGTCAGAATCATGTAGAACAGGCTCCCCGCGGCAAAGCCGAGGGTCAGCGCTCGTGCGCTGGGAACGGCCTCGACCACGGCGAACACCGCCACGGCGGCCATCATCTGCGGAACCTTGACGACGAGGGAGAGCCCCGTCGCATCTTTCATCGTCGCCCCGCGTGCGCGCAGCGCTGCGACGAGAGCCAACGCTTCGGCGATATTGTGCAACGCCAGCGCCGCAGCGAGGAACAGACCCAGCCCGAGCCCAACCTCCATCGCCGCGCCGATCGCGACGCCCTCCATCGAGGCGGGCATCGAGCTCTCGAGCAGGAGGCGATAGCCGACGAAGGTGTGCGTCGTCCCGCCCGCGTCGCTCGGAGA
Organism: Myxococcales bacterium; assembly: GCA_020430585.1. Taxonomy (GTDB): domain Bacteria; phylum Myxococcota_A; class UBA9042; order JAGQJP01; family JAGQJP01; genus JAGQJP01. Next base: position 2,248 of record JAGQJP010000337.1, read on the forward strand.
AGCGTCGAGGGGACTCGTCTCTTCGCCTTCGCCCAATCGGAAGTAGCGCTGCAGGCTATAGACGAAGCCAACGCCAGAGCCGGCGCCGAGCAGAGCGACCCAGCCGCTGTCCGTTGGGCCGTGGAGCAGAAGAAACCCTGCGCCGAGCATGCATCCCCCGGCGAGGGCTTCCGCGATTCCGATCACTTCGGGGGCGAGGTCTCGGCGAAGCGCGTGGGGAACGACCCCGACGAGACTGAGCACGACCGCGACCAGAGCGCAAATCAACACGACGACGACGGGAGATTGCAGCAGCTGTTGCATGGCGCCTCAGCTCAGAGAGCGGCGGCACAATCCGCGCAGACACCGTAAAGGTAAACTTCGTGGCTCTCGACGACGAATCCCGGCGGCGCCAGCGGCCCCGTTTTCATCGCGCAGCCGTCGAAGTCGAGGATTCGCTCGCAGCGACGGCAACAGAAATGATGGTGGTGTCCCTTGTCGGCGGACTCATAGAGAACGTTGTCGAGCTCGGGAACGCGAACCTCCGTCAGCTCACCGCGTTCGACGAGCTGCTTGAGCGCGCGGTAGACGGTGGCGAGCCCGATGCCGGGCACGACCTGTTTGGCCAGGGCGCAGACCTCCTCGGCCCGCAGCGGGCGATGCTCGCGATGGAAGACGTCGCGGATCGCGTCGCGCTGTCGCGTTCGACGCAGGGTGCTCGAAACCGAGGATTTCTTGGCGGTGTTCATCGCTCGCTCGCCTGTCGTTCGGCCCCAGTATACGAGCTGAGGCACGTTCTTTCAAGCGCTCAGAACGAGCGAAGACCCGATTTCGGCTTGACAACCAGCCGCCCCTTGTGCAGAATTTCGACACTTCGGGAGCGGTTCCCGAGCCTAGGTTCGAAGGAGCATACATCGATGGCTGCCGTCCGCATCA
>JAGQJP010000338.1 GCA_020430585.1 Myxococcales bacterium
CGCGCACCTGCTCGGGCGACATGTAGCAGATCTTGCCCTTGATCCGGCCGATCTGGCTCGTGAAGCCGATCACCGTCTGGGCGATACCGAAGTCGATCAGCTTGACGACGCCGTCGTACGTCAACAGGATGTTCGTCGGGCTGACGTCGCGGTTCACCAGATTGAGCGGCACACCCGAGGCGTCTTCGAGATTGTGCGCGTAATCCAGGCCTTCGAGAACACGCCGCGTCACGTAGAGCGCCATCGGAATCGGCACGGGCATGTTCTTCTTCTTGTAGTACTTGATGACGTTGTGCAGGTCCTTGCCGGCGATGTACTCCATCGCGATGAAGTACTTGTCCTTGAACTTGCCGAGCTCGTACGATTGCACGACGTTGGGATGGTTCATCAGCTTGGCGATCTTGCCTTCGGTGATGAACATGTTGATGAAGTTGTCTTTCTTGGCGAGCTCGGGCAATAGCATCTTGAGCACGCAAACGCCGACCTTCTTGTCCGTCGAGCGGGAGAGGAAGATCTCGGCCATTCCGCCCTTGTTGATCTTCTTCAGAATGCAATATCGGCCAAACGGAATCGGCTTCAGATCCACGTGCACACTCGTCTCATGGCGGCGCCGCGTATGTTCATAAGAGTCGTCGACTTTGGACGTAATGGCTTCAAACGTATCGGAATCCCCGTGTGTCGTCAAGACAGGATGCTGATGACGCCTCGATCCGGAGATGCCGACGTGGGCTCGCAGCCGCTGCCGGGGGCCTTCGGCGCGCGTGACAACTTGACACGTCGATCCCCGTCTGTTAACTAGAATGAGCGAAATCTCATGGAGCAGCGCATGTCTACCGATCAACCGCGAACGATTCCGATTCGTGTGCCAGGCGACGAGGGCGACGTCGACCATGATTCGTCGAAGGCGGGAGCGAGCTCGAATCGCAAACCCGACGAGATGCCAGGGCCGCCCGACGAGATCGAGATCGCCGACGAATCGCTGACGGTCCCCGACGATGGACCCGATGTGCTGTCACCGCACGGCGTGATCGCTGGCGAGGGCGTCGAGGTCGAGGTCGTCGAAGACGATTCCGGCCGCCAGCAGGCCCCGTCCAGTGAGGCGGACCCCTCGGCGTCGACGGCCATCGCGCAGGCGCAGAGCGCGGAGCTCGCCGAGCTTCGAAGCGAGCTCGAGAACACGAAGAATCGGATGCTCCGCGTCGCGGCGGATTTCGAGAACTTCAAGCGTCGCGCCGAGCGTGAGCGGGCCGACGCGATCAAGTTCGCCAACGAAGACTTCCTCAAGAAGCTCATCCCCGTGATGGACAATCTCGATCGGGCGATGACACACGCCGAGGGCCAGCAAGAGATCGAGGCGCTGCGCGAGGGCGTGGAGATGGTCTTTCGCGAGCTCAACAAAGTGCTCGAGAGCTTCGGGATGACGTCGTTCTCGGCCCTCAACGAACGCTTCGATCCGACATTCCACGAGGCCGTGCTCTACAGCGAGTCCGCCGACGTTGCCAAGGGTCACGTGATGACCGAGTACCAGAAAGGCTACTTCTTGCGCGATCGATTGCTGCGTCCGGCGCTGGTCGTCGTCTCGAAGGGCCCACCCGAGGAGAGCGCGCCTCATGCCCCGGCCGAGGCAGCGGAAACCGCCGAGGCGGGCGAGAACGACGCCCCCGACGAAAAAGCGCCTTGACACCCGCACGGCTCTCTTGCTAGATCACTCCATTTTCAGCGCGCCTTTTGCGCGCGAGACCGAGACGATGCGACACGATCGGAAAGCTCAGCTGATTCTCGCGGCTCTTCTCACGCTCCTGGCCTTTGGCTGCAAGGGGACGGGGAAGAAGCTGACGTATCAAGGGACGGCACGCCGGAACTACTACGTCGGGATTCGCGAGCTGGTGGGTGAGAACTACCCGGAAGCGCAGCAGTACTTCAGCTTCATCAAGAAGAAGTACGATCGCTTCACCCCGTACTATGTTCTGGCCGAGCTGCGGCTCGCCGACGTCGCGTTCTATCAAGAGAAGTATTCGAGCGCGATCACGCAATACAAGCAGTTCCTCTCGTTCTATCCAACCAATCCGAACGTCCCCTACGCGATGTTTCGCATTGGGCACAGTTATTTCAAGCAGATCCCAGACGATTGGTTCTTCATGCCGGCGACGTGGCAGCGAGACCAGTCGAACGTCGAGGATGCCCTGCGCAACCTGCGCCGCTTCGTCCAGAGCTATCCGAAGAGCAAATTCGTCCCCGCCGCCAAGAAGCTGGTCAAGACGTGCCGCAGACAGCTCTACCTGCACGAGCGCTACGTCACCGACTTCTATCACAGCCGCAAGAAGTATCATGCGGTGATCCAGCGTCTGGAACGGATCTTCACGCTCTACCCCGACATGGGACGCAACGAGCAGACGATGTACTGGTTGGGCGAGAGCTACGTCAAAGTCAAACAACTCCAGAAAGCGCTGACCGTCTTCACGGTGATGCAGAAGCTCTATCCGAAAGGCAAACGGATCGGCGAGGTCAAGCGCTATATTTCTCGACTTACGAAAGGCAGTTAGGAGTCGTACGATGAGTTACAGTCCTCAAGAAGTAGTGAAAAAGCGATTCGATTCGAAGCAGTCGTTGGCGACCGCCGTTGCCGGGCTTTTCGGCCAGATCGGCGCCGAGCTCGAGCAAGGAGAACGCGACGGATTGGTCCACGTCTCGAATAAGAAGCTCCTGCGCCTTCACGAGGTCGCGACCTCGATCCAATCTCGCTTTCAAACGTGCGACAACTTGATCGCCGAGATTCTGAAGCTGCGCACGCCAGGTTCCAAGGTCGACGAAGACTTCAAGCGCAAGCTCGAGACGCTCTCGGTCAAACGGTTGTGGGACCTGTACCGCGCCAAGTCCTGAGCTCGCCTCGGTCCGACACCTGAGCTCGCCTCGGTCCGACACCTGAGCTCGCTTCGGTCCGACACACTCGTCGATCCCGCCCTCGTCCTCTTCGAGCGCGTCGCCCTCCCGCGGGGCGATGCACGTACGAAGGCGTTACCCCGTCGATCCGGCCCTTGGCTGACCGTCACTCGTCAGTGATTTCTTGCAGTTCGTTGAGGCGTCAGGAACCGCTCGCATCAGCGCGGCAGTTTTGTTATAGTAAGCGTTGCGCCGCGGTTTGGGCGACGACGTTTTGCGTGACGTTTGGCGGGTTTGGCTCGTCGAAGGCTGCCGAGAACATACCTCCAACAACTCGAGCATCAATAGCGAATGATGTCGAGAGTAGCAATCGAAAATCGACGCGGGAATTGCGGGGTGACCGGGCGGAGTGCGGAGCGGATTTCATCAGCGGGTTGCGAGCGCCGGTAGTTGAAAGGAGTTGCCGATGCAGGGCATGTTCAAAGTTGGAGACATGGCGGTTTATCCGGCCCAAGGTGTGGCCGAGATTCTGGGCATCGAGAGCAAGTCCATCGCAGGAAACGAAGAGATTTTCTACGTCCTCCGCGTTCTCAACACCGAACGTCGGATCATGATCCCCCTCAACAAGGTCGCGGATGTCGGGCTGCGGCCGATCATCGATGACGATCAGGTCGAAGAGGTGTACGGCGTGTTGCGCCAGCGCGACGTCGAGCTGGACAACCAGACCTGGAATCGGCGCTACCGCAAATATGTCGAAAAGATTCGCACGGGCTCGGTGATCGATGTCGCCGAGGTGCTGCGCGATCTCTATCTGCTCAAGTTGGACAAGACCCTCTCCTTCGGCGAGCGCAAGATGCTCGACACCGCCCGCGGCCTGCTCGTCAAAGAGCTCTCGATCGCCCAGGCGATCGACGAGGAGTCGATCTCGACCGAGCTCGAAGAGATGTTCGCGGGCCCCGAACCCGCGCCAGACGGAGCGGAAGGCTGACCTCCTCGTCGTCAGCCGACACCGCGCCTTCGACCTCGTCTGCGTTTCCGCCGATACAGCGTCGCGCGGCGCGGAGAATCCCCTTCAGTTCTGCTCGGCGATCAGCTTGACGATCCGGTCGTGGAGCTCGCGGTACTTGCGATAGGGCACGACGGGCCCATTGATCAGTACGGCGAAGGCCACGCGTCGCCCCCGTCGGCTTCGCAGATAGCCAGCGATCGCGCTCACGCCGTCGAGGGTGCCCGTCTTGGCGAAGATCTTCCGTTTCGTCGTCTCGCCGCGAAAGCGCAGCCGCAGGGTGCCGTCGGTCCCAGCGACAGAGAGCGAGTTGCGAAAGTAGGGGAACAGGTAGGGATCGCGACTGGCGTAGCGCAGCAAGGCGACGATCTGGGAGGGGCTGAACCGGTTGGCGTCGTAGAGGCCCGAGCCGTTCTTCAGGGTGAAGCCGGGCGACAGCTTCACGCGTTCGCGCAGATACCGTCGAACCATCTCGAGCGCCGCGGCGAAACTGGCTGGCTCCCCATCCTTGCTCGTTGCGAGGCTCTTGAGCAACATCTCCGCCATGAAATTACTGGAGGTCTTGTTCGTGCGCGCGACCAACGCCTCCAGCGGTGCGGACTTCCAGCGTACGAGGACACGCGCCTTGGCCGGCAGAGCGCCGAAGTCGAGGCCCGACGGGGCCTGGATTCCGACCCGTCGCAGCTGTCGTCGAAAGAGGGACGCGGCGAAGCGCGAGGCGTGATAGATCCGCTTGCGGCGCGCCGCGGTTCGACCGACGCGCAGACTCCCGCTGATCGTCACCAAGGTGCGCGTTCCGTCCGCCCGCGCAGAGATCACCAGCGCCTCGCCCTTCTTCGTGGCGCGAAGCGTGGCGCGGTTGTCCAGCCGCAGATAGTCGCAATTCGGGATCAGCGTGACACGCGGCTTCGCACCGACGGGGCGTTCTCGTCCGTCGACGACGATCGTGACGTAGCCCTGGTTCGTCGCCAGGGCGTCGATCGTCGGGCGGTACCAGTCTTCGGTCTTTTTCTGCTCGAAGGCGGGCGGCAGGGTCCTTCGATCGAAGGCGCGCCGATCGACGACGATCCGTCCGCGCACCTTCGAGACGCCCGCGCGTTTGAGCTGTAGCGCGATCGCGATCAGATCCAGCTCGCTGAGCCCCGGGTCACCCTCGCCGCGGAGATAGAGATTCTGCGCGATCCCGTTGCGTAAAGAGTCCGTGGCGACGAGCGTCACGTATCGGTGCGACGGGCCGAAGTGGTCGAGGGCCGTCAGCGTCGTGAAGAGCTTGCTGACCGAGGCGGGATTCAGCCGCCGCTTCGGCGTGTGCGCCATCAGCGTGCGACCATCGGCCAGGTCCACGGCGAGGAAGGCGATCTGGGCTCGCGCCGCTAGCTTGCCCTTCAGTAGCGCGCGCAGCGGCGCTTGCAGCGTCGGGCTGGGCTCGGCCCGAATCGGGGAGACCACCGTAACGCAGAGCGCGGCGATGACGAATGACCAGATGGAACGGTGTGAATGCAATCGCGGCTCCTTTCGTCCGAACAAAGACAAGCGTCTCTGTCTGGTGTACCATTATCCGGCAGAATCGTCCAAGAGGTGCAATGTCGAGCCGAACCTCCGTTAGACAGCGATCCAGCGCGGGTCACCTCGCGATACGGTCCGTCGCGGCCGGCTCGTCTCTGGCCCGCGATGTTGCGCTGCTGCTCGTGGTCGGCCTGCTCTCCTCCTGCGTCGCGGATCGTCGCGTTCCCGGCTCGCGGGCGGAGCGCCTCGTCGTGTTGATCGGCAACGCCCCCAAGACCCTCGATCCGCGATACACGCTGGACACCAAGTCGATGAACATCTCGCGGCTCGTCTTCTCCAATCTCGTCACCGTCGATAACCAGCGGGTCGAGCCGCGCCTCGATCTGGCGCAGTCGATACGCCCCGAGACGCCCGCGCGCGCGAGCTACCTGGTGCGCCTGCGGCGAGGGGCGCGCTGGCACGATGGTCGGCCCGTGACCGCCGACGACGTGGTCTACACCTATCGCTCGATCGTCGACCCGCGGCTCGCGTCGCCCTATGGCAACCACTACAAATCGAAGATCGCCAGCGTCGAGCGCGTTGCCGACGATCTGGTTCGCTTTCGATTGGTCCGGCCCTACGCCACGTTCATAACGGATCTGGTGATGGGAATTGTTCCTCGCCACGTGCTCGAGCCGCACGGTGGCCGATTTCCGATCGGCCGATACATCGGCTCCGGTCCCTATCGCTACCGTTTCCGCGACGGTGAGCGCAAGGTCGTTCTCGAGCGGAACGACGACTATTTCGGGCGACGCGCGAAGATGCGATACCTCGTCTTCCGGGTGATTCCGGACGAGAACACGCGGCTTTTGGCGCTCCTCGGCGGGACCGCCGACGTGATGCAGAACGAAATCAACCCGCTGCTGCTCGATGTGCTCCGACGGCAGCCCGGGTTGCGGCTCGTCAGCTCCCCATCGATTGCGTACACCTATCTCCTCTTCAATCTGCGCCACCCGATCCTCGCGCGGCTCGAGGTGCGGCGAGCGATCGCCTACGGAATCGACCGCCGCTGGATCGTGCGCAACAAATACAAAGGCCACGCGCGGCTGGCGAGCGGCATGTTGGCGCCGATTCACTGGGCATACAATGGGAAGGTCGAGCGTTACCCCTACCACCCCGAGCTGTCTCGGCGCTTGCTCGATCGCGCTGGGCTTCGCGGGCGGCCGCGGTTCCGCGTACGCCTCTTGAGCTCGAACAACCGCGTCAGGCGGATGGTGATCAACGACATCGCGTACCAGCTGCGGAAGATCGGGATCGAGGTCGAGCCGGTCAGTCTCGAGGTCGGAACGTTTCTCCACGACGTGCGCCACGGGAACTTCGAGATGGCGGTGCTGCAGCAGCCCGAGCCCGTCGAGCCAGACCTCTATCACTGGATGTTCTACTCGCTCAACACGCCCTCGCGCGAGCCCGGTCGGGGCTCGTCGTATGCGGGCTACGATCGTCGATTCTTCGCGTCGCGCTTCGAGGAACAGAGTCCGCCATCTCGTCGTCGCGCGCTGCTCGATGGCCTGGGCGCCTGGTTTACGGCGTTTTGGGGGCGTCCGATCTTGCGGCCGAAGGGCAATCGAACGTACTATCTCAGCCCACGCGTCGATCAACTCCTGACCGCGGGGCGGTACGAGCTCAATCGGGAGCGACGGCGGACGATCTACGCCGAGGTCCAGCGCCAACTGGCCCTCGATCTGCCCGTCGTGAGCCTCTGGCACGAAGACAACGTGGCCCTGGTTCGACGCGAGGTTCGCTCGTTCTGGATGTTGCCGACGGGCCGCTACACGCCGCTGTGCGACACGATACGCCGACCCTGAACAAGACGAGGATTTTGCCAGATGACAAATGGAGCGGGCGCAACAAAACGAAACTGGAAGAGCATGGCGGTCGGCGGGGCTCTGCTCGCGCTGGCAGCGACCTTCCTCTACCTCTCGTTCACCGAGGAGAAGGGACCCCGCGGGCTTCATGCACCCGGGAGCGTCGCGCCGAACTTCGATCTGCGAATCTTTGGTGGGCGGGATCGCTTCGTCCTCGAGAAGATGCGGGGCAAACCCGTCGTGCTGAACTTCTGGGCGCTCTACTGTCCGCCCTGTCGACGGGAGATGCCCGACCTCGACGCGCTCTACCGCGAGTTCAAGGATCGCGGGCTGCAAATTATCGGCGTCAACACCGACGATCCCCGCGACCGCACGCGACTCGCCCGAATGAAGGCGTTCATCGAGGAGAGGAAGCTGAGCTTTCCGATCGTCGTCGACTACTTCCACGCGATGCGGCTCTACCGCGTCGATCGCATTCCCTACACGATCTTGATCGACCGTCAAGGCCGCGTCGTCGTTGACTTCGAAGGCCCCCGCTCGCGCCGCTTCTTTCGGAAACATTTCGAAAAACTGATTGGTTCTAACTAGCAACGAACGGAGTTCTCTCGTGCACAATCTCGCCCGGATCGGATCTGGCCTGGTTGTCTGGCTCGTGCTGATCGCCTGCCAATATCCGCAGCCGAAGAAGCCGCAGCGACGCCAGGACCAGAGCCTCGACGTGCCGCCCTCCTCCCGTCGGCCCGAGACACGGCGGCCCACGCGTCGCGTCTCGCTCGACGTCAAACCGTATTACAACGGCAACGCGACCCTGACCGAAGCGGAAGATCTGGCAACCCGCGGGCGGATTGACGATGCCATCGCCCGCTTCCTCAGCGCTATTCGGACGACGACCGCGTCGAGGCAAAGAGCGATGGCGCAGATTCGCCTCGCGCGGCTCTACGAGTCGAAGAAGGCGTTCGAGAAGGCGGCGGCGCTCTATCTCGAGAGCGCGAAGAGCTATCGCCTGTTGCGTGACTATCTGCACTATCGGGCGGCCCGAGCCTTCCTCGCGGCTAAGCAGAAAGGCGCGGCGGAACGTTGGTTCGCGCGGGTCGGGCCGAAGTCGCTCTGGCGCGGCGCGGCACGCTATCAGTACGCCCGTCTGCTGGCGGAGCGAGAGCAGCGCGTGTTGGCGCTGGGGGCGATCGAAGGCTGGGTCGAGCGCGGCGGCAACGATGTTCGCCTGCTCTACGCGGGCCTGCAGGAAGGGCTGGGCGACTGGGCGAAGGCGATCGCGGCCTACAAGGATCTGCTCGTCGACGCGCCCGGGACGCACTGGGGCCGCGAAGCGGAGACGCGGTTGCGGGCGCTCAAACGCAAAGTCCCGGCTTCGCTGCACACGCGGCTCTTTGATCTGACGGTGCCACAGATTCTACGGCAGGCCGAGCGACTCTTCAACCGACACGCGTCGACGCGCGTGGTCGAGCTCTTGCCGCCGCTGATCGCAAAGTGGGGTATCGGCTCAGCCGAGCGCTGCCTCGCGCAGTATTACGTCGGCCGCAGCTATCGCAAGCTACGCAAGCGCACAAAAGGCGTGCCGTTCTACGCCGCCTTCGTCAAGGAGTGCAAGGGGCCCGCGTCGATACGCATCCGGGTGCTCTACAACGCGGGCAAAGACTCGGCCGATCTCGGGGACGAGGAGGCGATGCGCCGCTATTTCGGCCTCTTGCGCAAGGAGTTCCCGACGCATTCCTACAACGACGATGCCTATTTCCGCGAGGCGAAGTTCTATCTCGACAAGAGCCGCTACGCCGACGTCGTGCGGGTCCTCAAGCGCCAACTCGCCGACTATCCGAGCGGTGACATGCGCGAGCACGCGTGGTGGGTCCTGGTCTGGCAAGCGTATCGCCAGAAGCAGTACCAGACCGCGTTGAAAACGATCGACGAGTCCCTCGTGCGCGTGCCGCGCGAGAGCACCTACTACTCGCAGGGGCGGATGTTCTATTGGCGGGCGCGGGTGTTGACCCAGCTCGGCAAGAAGAAACAGGCTCTGGCGGACTACTGGCGCTGCATCGAACGCTATCCCCTCTCCTTTTACGCGCTGCTGGCGGCGAACCGATTGCGAGAAGCGAAGGTCGGCGATCTCGCAACCAAGTTGCGCTCGATCGCCGCGCGCCACAGTGACGCGTCGCGCCTACCGAAGCTGGCGCTCGACGGATTGGAGGCGCATCTCGGCTTTCGACGGGCCCTCGACTTTCTGCGCTTGGGGTTGACGCAAGAGGCGCAGCGTGAGCTCGCTGCGCTCGGTTTGCTTTCGAGCTCGAATCCGGCGCGGCTCTGGTTGGTCGCGGAGATCTTTTCGCTCGCTGGTGCGTATCACGTAGCTGTAGCGACGATGCGTCGAAGATTCGTCGCCTGGAAGGAATACTTTCCGCACGGCGATGCCTTACAATATTGGACGACGGCGTATCCACGGGGGTTTCGACGCTTCGTCGATCGGGCGAGTCGCGAGAGTGGGCCACCCGCCGAGTTGATCTGGTCGATCATGCGCGAAGAGAGCGGGTTCAACCCGCGTGTCGAATCGTGGGCCAACGCGATGGGGCTGATGCAGCTTCTACTGGGCACCGCGAAGGGGGCAGCGCGGGGCCTGGCGGGCTTCGGTCCCGTTGGGCGCGAGCGGCTGTTCGACCCCCAGAGCAACATTCGCCTCGGCAGTCGCTTTCTCGGCCGTTTGCTCAAGGGCTTCGACGGCCACCCGGCTCTGGCGATCGCTGGCTACAACGCGGGGGCGGGCTCGGTGCGGCGCTGGTTGCGAGAGCTGGGTCAGCTGCCGCTCGACGAGTTCATCGAGTCGATTCCGTACCGCCAGACGCGGGACTACACCAAACGCGTGTTGTCGACCTACGGGATCTACTGGTGGTTGCAGCGCGGCGCAGGCTCGGTTCCATCTGTGGCCTTTGCGTTGCGACGGTGAGACCGGCTATGATGGGAGAGACGGATTGAGAGGACGATGAGCATCAAACGAACCAGACGCGTAATCGCGCGTGCAGCGTGGCGGATTCGCTTGCTGCGGGCGAACGACGGGATCCTGGCTGGCGCGATCATCGGCGCCATCGCCGCCTGCGCGTGGCTGCTGGCGGTCAAGCTCGATCAGCTACCGAGCGAGACATTGCAGTGGCTCTGGGCGGTCGCCGCCGCGCCCGCGATCGGCGCGCTGATCGGTTTGGCCTGGCGCGTCGATTCGCTGACCGTCGCGGAGCGCGTCGACCGGAGCAACGGCCTCAAGGACCGCCTCGGCAGCGCCCTCGTGTTCGACTCGCTCGCCGATCGCTCGGCGCTGATGGAGCTCGCGATTCGCGATGCCGAGCGCGTGGCGCCCAACGCGCGGGCGGCGCTCGCCGTGCCGCTCCGCGTCCCTCGCTTCTGGCGCGGCTTGTTCGTCGCGGCTCTCTACGTGGGCGCGGCGGTGTTCTTGGCGGCGTACGACCACGAACGGATCGATCCCGATCTGACGCGCGATCATTTGCCGACGCCGCAGCTCTCCAAATACGAGACACCGAAGAAGCCGAAGCTCCCCGAGCCCGAGCAGAAGCGGATCAAAGAGAAGATCGAGGCGCTCAAGAAGGAGCTGGCGGAGACCAAAGACCCCGAGCTCAAAGAGATCCTCCAGCGGCAACTGAAGCTCCTCGAGGCGCTCAAGAACAGCAAGCTGAACGAGAAAGAGGGCTTCAAGAAGCTCGCGGAGCTCGAAGAGAAGCTCAAGCGCTACAAAGAGAAGAAGGGCAAGGGGTTCAAAGACCTCGAGGATCGCCTCAGCCGCGTCGGAAAAGAGCTCGAGAAGAACAAGAAGCTGCGCAAGCTCGATGAGGCGCTCAAGAAGAAGAAGTTCGAAGACGCTTCCAACGAGCTGAAGAAGCTCAACGATCAGGCGAAGAACGACAAAGAGCGCAAGGCGCTGAAGCAGGCGCTGAAGAAGGCGCTCGATCGCACGCGGGACAAACGCGAGAAGAAGATCGACAAGCTGAAGAACGAGCTGGCCAAGCTCAAGCGCAAGATGGAGAAGAATCGACTCAAGCGCAAGCAGAAGAACAAGAAGCAGCTCTTGGCTCAGCAGAAGATGAAGAATCGGCTCAACCGCATGCAGAAAGAGCTGCAGCGGCTGATGCGAGAGATGAACATCTCGCCCGAGACGCAGAAGTTCCTCCAGCGACTGGCGCGCCAGCTCGACAATCCGCAGGACATGCAGCGGCGCCAGAATCAGCGTCAGAAGCCGATGACCAAAAAAGAGCTCGAAGAGTACGCCAAGTTGCTCAAGCGGTTGCAACAAATGCGCAAGCGCGATCGCACGTTCCAGCTCTCGAAGGCGCGGATGATCGACATCCGCGATTGGCTGCGGCGCCAACAGCGTCTCAGCTGGGGTCAGCTCAAAGAGTTCGAGCGGCTCGCCGAGGGCAAGAACGGCAGAGGGAAGAACAAGGGCAAGAACGGACGACAGCGACTCTTCGTCTTGGGCAAGAACGGTCAGAAGCTGATGATGCTCGGGCGCGGTCGTCTGGGCCGAAAGACGATGGTGCTACCCGGGCGGGGCGGTGACGAGCCCGGAAAAGGGACCGATCCGAACGTCCTCGGAAAGCGCACGCCGAAGCTGAAGGGGCGATACAAAGAGACCTTCCAGAAGGGAAAAGAGAAGAAGGGACTCGAGCGCACGCAGACCGTATTCGACGCGGCGCGGCGGGGCTTCTCGACGACGGGATACAAGAAGGTCTACCAGAACTATCGCGGCGTCTACGAAGAGAAGATGGCCCGCCAGAAGATTCCAAAGGGATACGAAGCGTACGTTCGACGGTACATGGAGCTGATCCGACCGCGATGATGACGGGGCGTGAGAGACACGAGGTCTTCCAGCGCCGAGCGGACAGAGAACCGTGGTGACACAAGGAGAGCGCATGGAGCGCGAAATAGCGAAATTCAACGAGGATTATACGCGGTTACGGGACGAGGTCGGCAAGGCGATCGTCGGTCAGGCGAACGTGATCGAGGGTGTGATCATCGGGCTCTTGGCGGGGGGCCACATCCTCCTCGAAGGCGTCCCCGGGTTGGGAAAGACACGGCTCGTCCATGCGATGGCCGACGCGCTCAGCCTCGTCTTCTCGCGGATTCAGTTCACCCCCGACCTGATGCCCGCCGACATCACGGGAACGAACATGATCATCGAGGCCGAAGGCGGAGGCAAGCACTTCGATTTTCAGCGCGGGCCGGTCTTTTGCAACGTGTTGCTCGCCGACGAGATCAACCGCGCAACGCCGAAGACGCAGAGCGCGCTGCTCGAGGCGATGCAAGAGAAGCACGTCACGGTCGGGAAGAAGACCTACGTGCTCGAGGAGCCGTTCTTCGTATTGGCGACGCAGAACCCCCTCGAGATGGAGGGGACCTACCCCCTGCCCGAGGC
>JAGQJP010000339.1 GCA_020430585.1 Myxococcales bacterium
CAGCTCTTTTGGCGCGGATCTTTCCTTTTCGCGCTACGCTGTTCGAGCACGTGGCCCACGAGGAGGTGCGCGACTGGCTGGCCTACAGCGTCTCGCTCTTCTGGCCGTTGGTCGAATGGAGCGCCGGACGGGGCGCGACGGGCGCGGCCGATCTCGCTCGCTGGCTTCTAGGGCGGATCGCGGCGAGCGCGGCGGAGCGTGCCGTCGGTCGCGAGCGGGCGGCGGACGCCGCGGTTTGCGGCGAGAGCCTGGGTGCGGCGATGGTGATCGCGTCGCGCCACCTGATCGCGACCTCGAACGTGGCGATGCCGCTCGTCCTCGCTCGGCCGCTAGCGAGCCAAAAACCTAGACTTCGAGCCCTATTCGTCGATCCCGCCGTGACGACACGTCTCGGATTGTCGTGGTACGACGGTGTCGAATGGTTCAACCGTGAGGCGACGCTCGAGTTGTGGCGCTGGGTCTCGAGCCTCGCGGGGGTGTGCGCCCTCGGAGCGGGACCGCCGTCGCCGTCGAGCGTCGTCGATCTGAGCGAGGCGATCGTCGATCGTGCGACGGAGCTCGAGACGCTCTCGGACGAGGTCGGATATCGTTACCAAGGGCTCGTTTCGCGGTTCAGCGTGCCGTCGACCCTCACCCGAAACGATCCACCACCGCGCTGATCCGCGACATCCCTTCGCGCCAGCGCTCGGTCGGCGTCAGCAGACTGGCGACCAAAAATCCCGGCCCCCCAAAGCGATAGAGCGAGCCGGGCTGGAGGACGACGCGCGCCTCGGTCAGCAGCCGAACGCCCCACGCCTCGTCATCGAGAATCCGTGGCATCTTCAGCAGCGCGCTCCAGCCCCCCGTCGGGCGAAGCGGCGTTACGGCGCTGGTCGCGGCGAGGGACTCCATCTGCGAGAGATTCTCTAGACAGCGCCCCCGAATCGCTCGTTGCATTTCGGGCGCGAGATCGAGCAACGCGGGAAGAGCCGCCTGGACACTGGACGAGGGCGAGAGGAACGTGTCGGCGATCGTTTCGAGGCGGCGCATCGCCGTGCGACGAAGGGCTGTCGGCCCACCGACGAAGGCCCAAGAGAGCTTGTGACCCGGTAGCGCGGCGTACTTCGAGAGACCGCCGAGGGCGACGTGCAGAATCTGTTCTGCGCCCGCAGCGTCGAGCAGGGAGCCACCGTCGGTCGGTCGAAATCGATAGGGCGCGAAGACTTCGTCGCTGATCAGCGTCAGCTGCTGCGCCAGGCAGAGCTCGATCAGCGCGGGCCATTCGTGATCGATGCAGGACCCCGTCGGGTTGTTCGGTGTAACGACGATGATCGCCCGGGTCCGCGAGTCGACCGCTGCCTCGAGGGCGTCGAGATCGATCGACCAGCCATCGGCTTCGAGCAGAGGGTAGAAGCGGAGCTCGACGCCGTTCAAGTCGCCGATCATGTCGAACAGCGGGTAGCCCGGCGCGGGGACGAGGATGTTGTCGCCCGCGTCGCACAACAGGTCGAGGAGAAAGCGGTAGAGCTCGCTCGTCGAGGCGGCGAGGCAGACGTCGTCGGGATCGTGGCCTGCGGCGAGGCGATCGACCAGCGATCGGCGTGCCGACGCGGTGCCCAGCGGCGCGGGGTCATAGGGCAGAGCACTCGTCTGGCGCGCGATCTCCATCAACGCCTCGACGGGGTAGGGGAGCTCGGCGTCGGTGGGGTTGGTTTGGGTCAGATCCCAATGCGGCGTCGCTGCGTCGCGCAGGGCGGCTACCGCCAGGTTCCAAGGGGTGCGGGCCTCGCGCCAGGCGCTCTTCTCGGAAAACCGTCGATCGAGCTCGTCGTCAGTGTTCATCGGTGATCGCTTCGGCTGCCACCCCGCGGTCGGCGAGAAAGGGGCGCAGCGCCGCCAGCATCGCCGCGGGGCCGCAGAGGTAGAAGTGGGCGCGCTCCCAGGCGATCTCGCCCCCACGGCGCGCGAGGACGTCGGTTACCAGGCCGACATCTCCTTTGAAATTCGGGCTCGGCGCAATCACGACTGGCCAAAAATCCATTCCGAGTGCCGCTGAGAGCTCGTCGTAATAGAGCAACTCGTCGGGAACGCTCGCTCCGAGGACCAGGATTCGCCTCGGGGCATTACCCGACTCAGATCGTCGCGAGCGGATCAGCGAACGCAGCGGTGCGAGGCCCGTTCCGCCACCGATGAGGATCGACTGCTCGACGACCCTCGCGCTCCAGCCGAAACGGCCGAAGGGGCCGTCGATCCGCACCGTCGAACCGATCGCCAACCCCTCGACGTAGTCGCTGGCGCGGTGCGCGCCGAGCTTGATCATCAGCGTCAACCCCTCCTCGTCGGGAGCGGAGCCGATCGAGTAGGGTATCCAGCCCGCGTCTGGAGGAGTCGTCGAGCCCGGGACGAAGAGGCGCAGGTACTGGCCGGCGACGAAACGAAACGGGGCGCGTGGCTCCAGGGTCAGCTCGAGCACCGACGGAGAGAGCGGTCGCGTCCCGGAGACGCGGGCTTCGATCGCGTGGTCGAGCATCGCGTCAGTCGCCCGTATCCGGGGGGGCGATGTGGACGAGGGGCGCATCGCTGTCGACGGTGTCTCCCACTTGCACCAAGAGCTCGACGACAACGCCGTCGACGGCGGCCTTGAGCTCGTTCTCCATCTTCATCGCTTCGACGACGATCACGCCTTCCCCCGCTTTGACACGGTCTCCGAGCGCCTTGAGCAGATTCACGACCTTCCCCGGCATCGGTGAGGCGATCGTCTGGTGACCGGGCTCGGCTCCCGCCTGGGTTGCGCGTTGGCTGCGCAGCTGCCGCTCGTCGAGGAGGTCGACGGCGACGGCGTGGTTGCCCAGGTAAACGCGCTCCTGTGTCCCGCTCTGTCGCCGCACGTGCGCGTCCCAGGCCGCTGTCTCTTCGGTGACGTGGAACGTGTCGGGCGATTGGGCGTCGATTCGGAGCGGCCGTGTCACGCCGTCGATCTCGACGACCAGCACGCCGTCCTCTCGGGTGGCGATCTCGATCTCGAAGCGCTCTCGGCCGATTGTGGCTGTGTATTTCATCGTTTGGAACCCGCCGCGCTGCCGACTCAGAGTCGGAACAGATGATGAAGTCTACGAAAGCGTCCAACCAGGCGCCAGGCATTCGTTTCACGAACGTCGTTGCGGTTGCCGCCGAGGTTCTCCGCGATGCGGCCGCGCAGATGGCGCGCGACGGCGGCGGCGATCGCCGCATTCCGCAGATCACTCGCGGAGGTCTGCAGCGCGAGCTCGTCCCAGTGGCGGTCGATGAACGTCGTGTCGTAGTTGCCCGCGCGGAACTCCGGATGGGCCAGGAGCGCCTGAAGGAAGGGGATGTTCGTCGTGATCCCGCCGACACGATACTCGCTCAAGGCGCGCTGCATCCGCGCGATCGCCTGCTCCCGCGTCGCACCCCAGACACAGAGCTTGGCGACCATCGGATCGTAGAACAGCGAGACTTCGCTGCCCTCTTCGACCCCCGAGTCGATCCGCACGTTCGGACCCGAAGGCTCCCGTAGGTAGCTGACCAGTCCGGGGGAGGGCATGAAGTCGTGCTCCGGGTCCTCGGCATAGATGCGACACTCGATCGACGAGCCACGAGGCTGGACATCGGCTTGGGAGAAGGAGATCGCCTCGCCCTGGGCGATGCGGATCATCTCGTGGACGAGGTCGACGCGGTGCACCATCTCGGTGATCGGATGCTCGACCTGTAGCCTCGTATTCATCTCGAGGAAGTAGAAGTTCTGCTCGGCGTCGACGAGGAACTCGATCGTCCCGGCTCCGCGATATCGCACGGCGCGGGCAGCGGCGATCGCCGCCTCGGCCATCCGCGAGCGGACCTCTGGCGCGAGAAAGGGCGACGGCGTCTCCTCGATGATCTTCTGGTGTCGCCGTTGCACCGAGCACTCGCGCTCGTTGAGGTGCAGCACGTTGCCGTGGGTGTCGGCGAGGATCTGAAACTCGATGTGCCGCGGCTGGTTCACGTACTTTTCGATGTACACCGAGCCGTCGCCGAAGGCCTTCTCCGCCTCGGAGCTGGCGCGCCTGACGGCGGCGCGGACGTCTTCTCCCGCGCGAATCAACCGCAACCCTTTGCCACCGCCACCCGCGGCGGCCTTGATCATGACGGGAAAGCCGATCTCCTCGGCGATCGCCACCGCCTCGTCGGGATTCTGCACCGCTTCGACGGTGCCGGGAACGATCGGCACGCCTGCATCCTTCATTACGCGACGGGCGCGCGTCTTTTCACCCATCGCGGTGATCGCCGAGGCGAGTGGGCCGATGAAGACGATACCTGCGGCCTCGACCTTCTCGGAGAAGGCCGCGTTCTCCGAGAGGAACCCGTAGCCCGGATG
>JAGQJP010000340.1 GCA_020430585.1 Myxococcales bacterium
ACGTCGAGCTCGAGATCGTCGTCACCGGCGGGTCCGAGGGCGCCGCTCGTCGATCCGGCGCCTTTGCCTGCACCAAAAAAGGATTGGACGGCGGGACGTTGCGGCAGCGTGAGTTGCTCGGCGAGCACCGCCGCGCCGATCGCCACCGCCTCCATCGGATTGATCCCGATCCGCGGCGCTTTGCGGAAGTAGGCGGCGACCGCCTGTTGGACGACGGGCATCATCGTCTGCCCGCCGGTCAGCACCACTTCGTCGATGTCGTCGGCCCGCAGACCCGCCAGACGCAGGGCGTCGTCGCAGACGAGGAAGCTGCGCTGCACCAGCTCGTGCGAAAGCTCGGCGAGGCGACGTTGGGTCAGCTCCATCTGTAGGTCCACCGTCTTGCCCTCGATGCGGATTCCCTCCAGATTGAAGACGACCTCGGCGTTCTCCGAGAGCAGGATCTTCACCTGCTCCGCGACGGGGAGCAGATTGTGAATGAACCCGGGGATCGCCCCGACCTCGACGCCGTACCGCTTGGTCACGTGGTCCACGAAATCCTGGGCGATCAGCCGGTCGATGTCCGCGCCGCCGAGATACGTGTCGCCAGCGGTCGCCGCGACCTCGAAGATATCGCCTGCGATGTCGAGGATCGAGATGTCGAACGTCCCGCCCCCGAAATCGTAGACCGCGACGCGCTTCCACATCCCCTTGCGCAGCCCATAGGCGATCGCCGCCGCCGTCGGCTCGTTGAGGATGCGGATCGGTTCGAGGCCGGCCATTCGAGCCGCCGATTGCGTGGCGTGGCGTTGATTGTCGTTGAAGTGTGCGGGAACGGTGATCACCGCCTTGCGAATCTCTTCGTTCAGCGTACGCTCGGTGGCCTTCTTGAGGAAGTTGAGCAGAATCGACGAGATATCGGTGGCCGAGAATGCCCGGTCGCCGACGGCGACGTGGACGTCACCCCGCGGGCCTTCCATCAGCTCGAAGGGCACCAGGGTCCGTACCCGTTCGACCTCTTCGGAGCCGAAAAAGCGCCCGATCAGCCGCTTGGTGTTGTAGATCGTTCGCTCGGGAAGTCGTTGCTGCACCGCTTTGGCGCGTCGCCCGACGAGGATGCGTCCGTCGTTGAGAAAGGCGACCATCGAGGGATTGATCTTGTGCTTGCCGTCCGCCGCGATCACCCGAGGCACGCCGTTGCTCGAGATCGCGACGACGGAGTTGGTCGTCCCGAGGTCGATTCCGATCGCGGCTTCCCTCACCTCTTACTCCTCATTTGCGCGCGCTTTCGCTTGTTGAGCGTCTGCAAGAGCTCCCGCGCTCGCCGATTCAAGGGGTCGCGCCGCAGCACGTCGCGAATCGCCGCCTCGGCCTCGGCGATCTTGCGCTGGCCGATCAGCTGCTCGATCGCGTCGAGCGAGGCGTCGAGCTCGGGGCGTGCCTCGGCGGGCTCTCCCCAGATCGCGTCGGCGGGCATCCGCAAGTATTGCCGGCCGACCTGAAGCAAGTGGTCGTAATGGCGTCGCTTCTCTGCATTCTTCAGGACGTCGTAGGCCTCGGTCATCCGACGATAGACCAGCTCGACCGCCGCCTGATCCGGCGTGCGCCCAGAGCGGTGCAGATCGGGGTGAAGGGCGGCCGATGCCGCATGGTACGCCTCCTGAATCGCACGCTTGTCGGTGTTGGGCTCGACTCTCAACAGCTCGTAATAGCTCAGCTCGTTGATCTGTCCGTAGAATTGCCAAAAGGCCGGCGGAAGCTCGCTGTCGCGCGGCGGAGACTCGAGGCGGGTAACGGGCATCGGGTCGGGAAGGGGCAGCTCTTCTGGATCGAGCTCCTCGTCGATCTCGAGATCGAGTCCCTCGTGGTTGTGCCACGACGCTTTCGCGTGGAGATCGACCATGATATCCTGGGTTTCCAGGCGCTCGACCGCTGCCGGCTCGATCGGCTGCTCGATTCGCGGCTCGATTCGCGGCTCGACGCTCGTCCGCTCCAGCTGCAGCGGCTCCTCATCGTCGCTCACCTCGAATTCTACGGACTCCGGGATGATCGGTGTCGCGTCGACAGCACGGGGGGGCGCTCCGGCCCCAGGCCCTTCGCTCGGTGCGTCGCGCTCGGGTGCGGTCGCTGGCGTGCCCGTCGGCTCATCTGCAGCTCCGCCGTCGCCTGTCGCTCGAGTCGACGAGGCGGCGTTGGCGGCATCGATGAAGTCGGCGGCGTGCATCTCGGGAATCGTCGCCGCCGCTTCGTATCCACGTGCCGCTGGCGGCGCGGCGCTCGTGACCGCTTCACCGGTTCCATTCGTCGCGCGGTTTCGCTGCTTCAGATCGGCCCAGGGGTTGGTCTGCTCCCGAGACGGCGTGCGCAGCGGCCGACGAAACGTGCCGTACCCGTCGTCGAGCTCGCGGTCGAGCGTCGTTGGCTCGTCGACGATCACCGCCGACTCGTCTACGTTTTTCGGTGTGAGGAGAGACTTGTCGAACCCGGACATCGTCCGCCGCGGATCGAGGTGGCGTCGCGCCCGCTCCTCGAGCTTCGCTTCCGGGGTCTTCGCGGTCGTCTGGGCGACGGTTGTGGAGGTACCGCGATCGAGCCAGAACTGGACCCGCGTTGCCGGCGTTTCCTCCGAGTCGTCGTTTGAATCGGTCGTCGCACCGCTGCTCGCCGGGCTCTCGACACCGTTGGCGTTCGGAACCGAGAGGATGTCCGGCGTCAGGCGCGGGAACTGCCCGGTCATCGTTCGCCCGGCCGCCCCGCGCCGGCCGCGCGCCTTACGGATCTCCTCCACCGTCGGAATCGATGGAACCGTCGCTTCGTCGGCCTTGGTCGACGCACCATCATCCGTTTTCGGCTCGCTCTCACCCGTTGTTTTGGTCGCTTCAGCGGACGCCTTCGAGCGCTCCTCGGGCGAGGGTTGAGCCGATGGTGCCGGCGCCGTCCGCGTCGTCGTCGCTCCGCGGGAGGTCTCGTTGCTCCCCGCCGCAGAGGGCGTCGAGCCGGCTGGTTGATCGAGAGAGGCGCTCTCGCGGTCGACGCTCGTCTGCCGGTCGAGAGACGAGCCCTCGCCGTCGACGCTGGTCGATTCGTCGAGGGAGCGGCTCGTCGATTCGACAGCAACCACTTCACCCGCCAGAGAGGCGAAGGAGCGCGATTTGTCCGCCTCCAGCTGGGCCGCGAAGCGCCCGAAGCTCTTCGCCATCCGATGATAGAGCTTCGCGAACCCGTCGTGCCAGCGCGGGTCGAGCGTCTCGGCGACCACCGTTGGCTGAAACACCGATTTCCAGCGCTCGTAGCTGTCTTTGAGCTGCTGCGCGGTGACCGGCTCTTCGAGACCGAGCACGGTCAGGAGCTCGGCGACGTTCGCGCGCTGAATCATGTCCAGGACATAGGACTCTTCCGGCCGCCAGGCGCGCTGCACGAGGGCGAGGAGGTAGGCGTCGATCTTCAGCCGGTCGCGGCGGCGCAGCGGCAGATAGCGTACGCCAAATCCGGCGGGATAGCCGCGGATCTCGGACTCTTGCTCGGTGATCACCATCGTCACGTCACCCCGCAGGCGCAGGCGCTCCTCCGCTGCTTCCGAGACGCGATAGGTTACGACGACGGGTGTGCCGACGGCGATGACGTCGCGCGTCACGACATAGAGGCTCTGGTCGCGCAGATTCTGCTCGATCGCTGCGCGCAGCGCCTCCAGCGTGCCGAGACGCACGATCACCTCGACGGGCGGATGCGTCTCCGTTTGCGGTGAGCGTGTCGGATCCTGCGGTGTCGTCATGGCGGCCGAGAGTTCGAGTTGAAGCGCGTCCTCAATCGTATCAGCTGTGAGGCGTCGGGGCAATGCCAGTTGAAAAACGTCTCATCAGGTGAACGCTTCGAGCCCGGTGATGTGTTTGCCGACGATCAGCGTGTGGATCTCGTGCGTCCCCTCGTAGGTGTAGACCGACTCGAGGTTCAGCATGTGGCGAATCACGGGATATTCGTCGACGATTCCGTTCGCCCCGAGGATCGAACGCGCCGTGCGCGCGCCCTCGAGCGCCATGCGTACGTTGTTTCGCTTGGCGAGAGAGACCAGCGCGGGGTGAGCGCGCCCAGCCGTTTTGAGCTGGGCGAGGCGGAAGGCGAGGAGCTGGGCGTGGGTGATGTTCGACGCCAGCTCCACGAGTTGTTGCTGGATCAATTGAAAGCCTGCGATCGGGCGGCCGAACTGCACACGGCTCAGCGCATAGTCGCGGGCGGCCTGATAGGTCGCGAGGGCCGAGCCGATCGCGCCGAAGGCGATGCCGTATCGGGCTTGCGTCAGGCAGGAGAGCGGCCCTTTCAACCCCAATGCCCCCGGGAGGAGGTTGGCTTTCGGGATCACGCAGTCGTCGAAGCTCAGCTCCGAGGTGATCGACGCGCGCAGTGAGAACTTTCCCGTGATCTCGTGCGTTTGGTAGCCCGGCGTGCCGCGCTCCACGAGGAAGCCGCGGATCTCGTCGTCCAGCTTGGCCCAGACGACGGCGACGTCGGCGATGCAGCCATTCGAGATCCACATCTTCGAGCCGTTGAGGCGATAGCCATCGTCCACCTCGACCGCGCGGGTGCGCATCCCTTCCGGGTTCGAGCCGAAGTCGGGCTCGGTCAGGCCGAAGCAACCGATCGCCTCGCCGCTCGCCAGGCGGGGAAGCCAATGGCGTTTCTGCTCCTCGGAGCCGAAGCGGAAGATCGGATACATCACCAGCGAGCTCTGAACGCTCGCGAAGCTGCGCAGGCCGCTGTCACCGCGTTCGAGCTCCTGCATGATCAGACCGTAGGCGAGATCGCTCGTGCCGGGACAGCCATACTCCTGCGGCAGGCTCGGCCCGAGGAATCCGAGCGCGCCGAGCTTGCGCGCCAGCTCGGTGGGGAATGTTCCGGCGCGAAAGTGCTGGTCGACGATCGGTAGGAACTCTCGTTCGACGAAGTCTCTCGCGGTCTTCCAGATCAAGAGCTCCTCTTCGTCGAGGGTCTCGTAGATGTGATAGAGGTCCAATGTCTCCATTAGCGCTCCTCGTTCTCTGGTTTCCGGTCGCCCGGCTCGTGACCGGGCTCGCTCGCTTGCGCGGTGTCGAACCTCCTGGCCAGCTCTTCTCTGGCTCGCCGCGGCCCGACGCGATACTGGCGACAATACTCCGAGACGCTGTCGGCTTCAATTGCAATTCTCGCCTCTCCAGATTCTGGCCCGGAGATACGCTTGGCGCGCCAGACGCCGTCGGCGCCGTCGCCGGAAGAGACAGAGCGTTCGTCGCGACCCAGCTTGCGCCGTCGTAGCCTTTGGCGTCGCAGCCCGATCGTCGCGCTCTCCCGGAGGATCCAACTGGCGATCGCTTCGGCGTCGTCCGGGCGCGTCAGCACGCAGAACTCGAAGGCGAAGCGCCCCTTTTTTCCGACGCAGGTCGTGGCGTAGGCGTCGAGCGCGCCGATCTGCAACAACACCTCGATCGTCGGCGCCAGATCGCAGGCCGGCAGATCGTCGACGAGGAATGTGAGCTGTTCCACCTCGTCGGTTTCGTCGACGTCGCCTGCGGAGGCGATCAGCGTCCCGCAGCGCAAGCGGAGGCAGTTCGGATAGCGCGGGTGATCCCGCGTGCCCAGCCCATAGCCGATCGCCTCGACGCACATCGCCGCGGGGGGGCCCCAGTCGGTGACGGCGTGTCGGACGATCGCCGCCCCGGTCGGCGTGGTCATCTCGAAGGGGAGCGCGCCTTCGACGACGGGAAGGCCGCGCAGCAACTCGAGGACAGCGGGGGCGGGAACGGGCCAGCGGCCGTGCGAGAACTCGACGAATCCGCTGCCGAGCGGTATCGTCCCGCAGAATATGCGCTTGGCGTCGCAGAGCTCGAGGGCCAGCGCAGCTCCGCAGACGTCGAAGAGCGAATCGTCGGCGCCGACCTCGTGGAGATGCACGCCTTCGCGGGACACGCCGTGAACCCGCGCCTCGGCGCTGGCGATCGTCTCGAAGATGGCGACTGCCCGCCTCTTCGCCCCATCTGGAAGGGCACAGCTTGCGATGGCGCGCTCGATCGCTGCCAGCGTGCGGCCATGGTCGTGCTCCGCGTGGTGATGGTGCTCATCCAAATGGGATACGAGACGAGCGCCCGCGATGCTGGCGCGCGTCTCGCGGGCGAGCATCACACGCTCGATCGGCACGAGGCCGCCGAGCGCGGCCCGTAGTTGCTCGATCGTGAGAATTCCTGCGTCGATGCAGGCGGCGAGGAACATGTCTCCCGAGATCCCGCCGATCGGCTCGATCATCAATGTTCGGGTCGTGTCGGTGTCGCTCATCCGTCCGTCTCCGTCGAGGCGCAGATCTTGTGTGTCATCAGCGCCGCGCTGATCCCCCCATCGATGTTGACGACGCTCACACCGGGCGCGCAGCTCGCCAGCATCGTCAGCAGCGGGCCGATGCCTTGGAAGCTCGCGCCGTGTCCGATCGACGTCGGAACGGCGATCACGGGGGCGGCGACGAGGCCCGCCGTCACGCTCGGAAGAGCTCCGTCCATTCCCGCGACGACGATTAGCGGGCTCGCCCGACGAATCTCGGGCAATCGTTCGAGGAGGCGCTCGAGGCCCGCTACGCCCACGTCGTACCAGCGCTCGACGGCGTAGCCGAAGATTTCGAGCAGCGCTGCCGCCTCTTCAGCGATCGGTACGTCCGCGCTGCCCGCCGTAAGCACGCCGACCGGGCGCTTGCGGGTGGTGAGACGTCGACAGCTCGGGTTGAGCCAGAGCAGTCGGGCGCTCGGGAGATAGCGGTAGCCCTCGGTCGCCGCGCCTAGCTCGTGCGCCAGGGACGCCGCGATGCGGCTCACCACGAGCGGCCACTCGACGCTGGCGAGGTGATCGATGATCCGTCGCAGCTGGTCAACCGATTTTCCCGGCGCGTAGATCAGCTCGGGACAC
The DNA here is from genome assembly GCA_020430585.1 of Myxococcales bacterium. Lineage (GTDB taxonomy): Bacteria > Myxococcota_A > UBA9042 > JAGQJP01 > JAGQJP01 > JAGQJP01. The sequence goes on from JAGQJP010000340.1 coordinate 6,898, forward strand.
CCGGTGCGGGTGACGCGGTCGCGATCGAAGCGGAACTCGTCGCTGCGCGTCACTCGAGCACCTCGAGGAGCCGGTTGGTCTTTCCCGACGCGAATCCCTCGAGGTCGAGGGCGACGAAGGTCGCTCCCTCTCGCCGAGCGAGGGCGACCAGCTCCTCGCGCCAATCGGCGCAGGCGACCGCTGGCAGCGCGACGAGGGGCACCTCGATCCGTAGCGTCGCGCCGTCGAAGCGCGCCCGGGACTCGATGATCCCACGCTCGCGCAGAAACGCTTCCACGCGTTCGACGAGCAACAGATAGCCCCGATCGACCACGGTTCCGTAGTGCAACCGCGAGGCGAGACAGGGCTGTGCGGGTCGATCGACGTTGGGGATGCCCAGCTGTCGGGAAAGCGCGCGGATTTCGCTCTTCCCCAGCCCCGCGTCGGCCAGCGGCGTCGCGACCGCGTGTTGCTCGGCAGCGCGTTGCCCGGGACGATGCTCACCGGTGTCGTCGCGCTGATAGCCGTAGAGTAGCTGCGCCAGGCCGAGCTCGGCGCGTGTGCGGTGTAGCACGTCGAAGAGAGCGTCCTTGCAGTGAAAGCATCGTTGGCCATCATTGCGGCGATACGCCTCGTGCGTGAGCT
>JAGQJP010000341.1 GCA_020430585.1 Myxococcales bacterium
ATGCCCGAGATGTTGACACCGACGTCGGCGATCATGGGCGCAGGGCTTGGCGCCGATGTCGCGCTGATAACCGATGGCCGCTTCTCGGGCGGCTCCCACGGCTTCATCATCGGGCACATCACCCCCGAAGCGCAGGACGGCGGACCGATCGCCCTGATCCAGGACGGCGACCGGATCGCGATCGACGCCGAGAGCAATTCGATCGAAGCGGCGCTGACGGAAGCGGAGTGGGCGTCGCGCCGGGCGGCGTGGCAGATGCCGACGCTGAAGGTCAGTCGGGGGGCGCTCTATCGCTATCTGCGAACCGTGCGGTCCGCGTCACAGGGGTGCGTCACGGACGGATGAGGCTCACTTCTGGGTGTGATCCTTCCACATCGACTCGCCGCGACTATTGAAGACCAAGGGGTAGAGCACGCCGACGGTTGTGCCCTCGCGGAAGCGCAGGGTGCGGATCTCGGTGGCGACGCAGCTCTCGACCTGTTTGCTGCGCAGCGTCGTCTCGACGACCGCGCTGTCCGAGACGCGACCGTTGCGCCCGACGATCACCCGCACGGTGATGCGCCCCCGCAGGCCCTTGTTCCGCACCAGAGCGCTCATGTAGCAGCTGGTGTAGCGCCCCGAGCGGCTGTTGATCACGTCCGCCACCTCGTTCGGTGTCAACGGCCCGCGCGTGCGCTCGGCCTCGAGCTTGGCCCAACACGGACGGCGCAACCGCTCGATATACTTGATCGTGCGCTTGGACATCCGCGGCATCTTGAGGGCGACGTCGAAAGAGGCGACGGCGCGCTTGCAATCGCCACCCTTGGTCGCTTTGCGCCCATCGATCACGAAGTGGCGCCACGTCTTCTTGCGTTTGCGCTTGCTCCTGCGCCGAGCGTCGGCGTCGTCGATCGCGACGGTGCAGATCACCACAAGAGCGCAGATCACGGTCCCGATGCGGAGCCACGTCATCGCACACCTCTTCGTCATCTTGAAGCCAGTTGCCTATATGTACATTATGTCGACATCGGCGCCGCAAGCTTGAGCACTATTTCACAACTCTCGAATGGTGAACAACTTTCGCTGACAGCCCGGGAACTGGCCACGCTAGCTGCTCTTGACGCTCGGCTGACGCTCGTGTAGCGTCCAGAGCAGGTCCGCACCAGCGAAGGAGTGGCATGCTCGAATCCCAACCAAAGCCAACGGGACCTCCGCTTCGCTGGACCGCCCCGCTCGACACGCAGATCAGGCCGCTGACACTCCGCTTTCGGCCGCCCCTCGAGCAGGAGTACCAGCGCCACAAGTGGAGCCAGGGCCAGGGATATGCGCTGCGTCTCTGCCTCTTCGGCGCGCTGGCGAATATCGGGTTCGGGCTGGTCGACCCGCTGGTCGCGCCCGTGATGCACCCGGTCTCGGCGTATCTCCAATTCTACGTCCTCGCGCCCTCCTTCGCGCTGCTCGCGCTCGTCACCCTCAGCCGTTTCTACGGTCCTCCCTTCCGCTGGGCGATGTTGGCGATCTACGCTGCGCAGCTGGGGGCCTTCGTTCTCGTCGCGCTGCTCTCGTCGGTCGAGGGGAACCACCGGATCTTCCCGTTTGTCACCGCTCTGCTCCTGGCTGGCGGCCTGCTCTTTCGCCTCTCGTTCCTCCAGGCGATCACCATCAACGCCCTCGTCGTGGGTGCGTTCGTCTGGGGCAGCGCCGCCTTGGGCCACGAGACTCCCCACGCGTCACTCGATCAGACGCTGATCTCTTGCACGATCTTGCTCTTGGGCGGCCTGCTGCACTACAGCTCCGAGACGACGGTGCGCCAAGAGTTCGTCCACCGGCTCGAGCTGGCGCTACAGGCCACGACCGACGCCCTGACCGGGCTGCACAACCGTCGACATTTCGTCGAGGTGATCGACGTCGAGCTGGCGCGAGCCACCCGCGAACACCGCCCGATCGCCTGCTTGATGTTCGACCTCGACCACTTCAAGCAGATCAACGACAGCCACGGACATCGTGCGGGAGATGCCGTGTTGCGGGCAGCGGCGAAGATCCTTCGCGGCACCTGCCGGCCCTACGACGTCGTCGCGCGATACGGCGGAGAAGAGTTCGTGGCGCTGCTCCCCGGGAGCTCGATCGCGGGTGCGCGCTCTCTCGCCGAGCGGTGTCGCGAAGCGATCGAGGTGCTGCGCATCCCCTTCGACCAGCAGATCCTCTCGATCACCACCAGCGCCGGGATCGCCTCGAGCGAGAATCCCCGTGTGGGCGATGCCGACTCTCTCCTGCGCTGTGCGGATGAAGCGTTGTACCGCGCCAAGCTCGCCGGTCGCAACTGCACGATCGTCGCCGAAGGAGAGGCGCTGGATATTTCCGCAAAGCCGCCGACGAACACAACCTAAGGGAAACAGGGTCACATATCATCGAATCGAGCGTTGCGTCGTCGCCCGTTTCGGTCTACGCTATCAGCAAGTGTGGAGATCGAACGCACAGCTCGAAAAGGAGTGTCGAATGAAAACCCGTTGGCGAATTCTCTTGGTCGGTCTGTTCTTGTCGACCGCCGCGTTCAGCTGGTCGGGCTGCACGCGGGACGCGATCGTCACCTGCAACAACCTCGACTACTTCATGGACACGTGCTATCCCGAGTGTCGCACGACATTGTTCTGCGAGCTGAACTACGAGACGACGAGCTTCAGCCGCAAGGCTCTGCTCGATCAGTGTAGCGACTGTCTCTCGTTCAGCGCACGCAACCGCTCGTGTCAGGACTGCACCGTCGACAACGGCGCAAGCTGCTTCCAGATCCTCCAGGACTACCTCGGCTCACGCTGCGTCTACTGGCACTGACCGCCACGATGATCACGCTCTACACCGCGCCGACACCGAACGGCCACAAGATCTCGGTCGCCCTCGAAGAGCTCGAGCTTCCCTATCGCGTCCGCGCGATCGACCTCGGCCGCCTCGAGCAGCGCGAGCCCTGGTATCTCGATCTCAACCCGAACGGCCGAATCCCGACGATCGTCGACCACGACAACGGCGACTTCGTCGTCTTCGAGTCGGGGGCGATCCTCCTCTACCTCGCCGAACGGACGGGGCGCCTCTGCCCGAGCGACACCGAGGGGCGCTCGCGTGTGGTGCAGTGGCTCATGTTCCAGATGGGTGGGATCGGACCGATGATGGGGCAGGCCAACGTCTTCGTGCGCTACGCCCCCGAGAAGATCCCCTACGCCATCGAACGCTACCAGCGCGAATCGCGACGCCTCTTCGAGGTTCTCGACCGACGCCTCGGGG
>JAGQJP010000342.1 GCA_020430585.1 Myxococcales bacterium
AGGGGGCGCTTTGCCCTTGTCTTCGCGCGCTGCGCTCTGCTATATCAGCGGGACATCCCGATGCATCTCGAACCAAAGGAGTCGAAGATGGAGTTGGCGCAATACCTCGAACAGAAGAAGGCGACGATCGACGCCGCGCTCCTCGAGTTGGTCTCGTCGACCGGTGCGGGGCACGGCGGCGCCTGCGGTGACGCGCTCGAGCGTCTCGCCGAGTCGATGCGGTACACCCTCGCGCTCGATGGCAAGCGGCTGCGACCGATCCTCACGCTCGCGGCAGCCGAAGCGCTGGGCGTCGACGAGCAGACGGTGCTCCCGGCGGCCTGCGCGATGGAGGCGATTCATGTCTTCAGCTTGATCCAAGACGACATGCCAGCGCTCGACAATGACGATCTGCGGCGCGGCAAGCCCTCCAACCACAAGGTCTTCGGCGAAGCGATCGCGTTGTTGGCCTCGGATGCGCTGCTCAACGCGGCCTATCGCTGGGTCTCGGAGTCCTGTCGCCGCGCCGCCCTCGAGGCGCCGAACGCGCTCGATTGCCTCGATCTGGTGACCGACGCGATCGGCGAGGCGGGGTTGATCGGCGGACAGGCGATCGATCTGTTGACCGAAAAGCGGAGTGATCTCCTCGAGGCGGATCTGCACACGATCCACGCGATGAAGACGGGCGCGCTGATCGCTCTCAGCCTCGAGGTCGGCGCACGCCTCGGTCGGGCGGCGCCAGAGACCCTCGCGCGCTTTCGTGAGTATGGGCGTCTGATCGGCCTCGCGTTTCAGGTCGTCGACGATATCCTCGACAACACCGAGTCGACGGAGGTGCTCGGCAAACCCGCTGGCTCCGACGCCCGCCGTGAGCGCGGGACCTACTACAGCCTGCTCGGTGAGGCTGGCGCCCGTGCGCGGGCCAACGAGCTCGTCGCTCGCGCCAAAGAGACGGTCGCGCTGCTCGGCGCGCACGCCGAACGCTTCCATGCCCTCGCCGACTTCATCGTCGATCGCCATTTCTGAGGTCCAAACGCGTAGGGACCACGGCGCTGGAGTGCGGCGCATCGACCGCCGCTCGCCCGCTCAGTGGGTAACCGCAGGGACGGCGATTTTCGGCCCGGCCGTGATCACCAGGCGCTTGAGGTTGCGAAACTGCTCGCCGTCGATCACGGGGTGGAGGGCGTCGCCTTCGTGGACGTCGACGCAGAGCTCGCGGAAGCTTCCGTCGGTGAGCCCGGCGCCCCGAATCGGCTGGCCCGCGATCATCCGCGGCACGTTGATCACCGCCTCCTTCAGGGAGGTGTAGCCACCCTGGAAATGCAGCGTCCCCGGCTCACTGGCGCGGGGGAAGAAGCGCACGACCCCGCCGAGGTTGATGTCGATCGCGCCGACCGAGAGCTCACCGAACTCACTCCAGGGCAGTGCTTCGCCGTCGACGCTGACGGTCGCCCGGGTGCGCTGAAAGACCTCGTAGCCGTAGCTCTTCAGCTCGCTTGGGATCGCATCGAGGCGGTGCAGCGGCGTGGCGTTGATGCCCCACGAGGCGATGATCTTGGCCAAAACCCTGACGATCGACGACGCGCCCGCGTGATCGTACTGGTACAGCTTGTCGAAAAAGCGCTGGCCGATGCCCGTGAGCGCTGAAACGAAGCCGATGCGATGAAACGGATCGCCGTCGAGGGTCTCGCCGCGAAACTCGAGGCTGTCGAGGTGGCGCACGGGGAAGGGGCGCTGACGACGCTCGGCGTTGACCAACGAGCGAAGGATCACTTCGGCGCTGCCGTGGATTCCCGCCTTCTTGGCGACGAAGTCGATCGTCCCGCCGTTGGTCGGGACCATCAGGGGCTGTTGGGCGCCCGCGCTTCGGGCTTGGGCCAGGGCCGTATTCATCAACCAGTGCAGCGTTCCGTCACCGCCGTCGCCGACCCAGAAGCGGACGCCCTCGCGCGCCATCTCGTCGACGGTCGCGGGCAGCTCCTCGAGCGTCCGGGTTTCGCGCACCACGCCCTGGTCACCGAGGATCGACGTGATACGGGCGATGCGCTCGCGATCGGCACGGTTCTTTCGCGCATTGGGATTCGTCACAACTCCGATTCGACTCATACTCACCTCCCGGGAACGCCCCGTGCGACCCGATCTTCATACTCGATTTCTGGAGAAACACAAGATCCGTGCCATCTCGGTGTGTGAAATTGTCCTACATTCGCGATGTTCGATCGACGGCGCGGGCGCAGCCGATCCCCTCTACGGCCCGCTTTTCGGTCAGCGTCACGCGCCGGCGTACGCCTACTCCATCGCCGCCCAATGGAGTAGGGCTACTCCGCTCGGGATGGGGATTGGACGGTCGCGGGCGTCTCACGTCGCCTCCGCCGGGCGTGATGAGGAGGATCCCGCGGGAGAAGCGGCGATCGCGCAGTGGGGTCTGGCGCGCGTGCCGTGTCTACTGGATCGGTGCTTGGGGAAGCTTCGGTAGGCCCGGGGCCGGGGCTTTGAGGGTCGTCAGCGATTGGATCGTCGTCGGCAAATCGAGGGCCGAGAGCGTCTTGGCGATCGTCTTGGTCCAATCGAAGACCAGCTCGGTGTTGCGGTCGTAGAGATGGCCGAGGCCGCCCGAGCTGCCGCTGGTGGCCTGGATCTCCGCCAGCGCGAGGCGGCGCCCCTTGATGATCAAGCCGCCCGGGCCGCTCTGGGCGTCGATCACCGTCGTAAAGATCGATCCCGTCCCGTCGCCGTTGTCGACGATCTCGACGATGCGACCTTGGGGCGCATAGTTGATCGGCGAGGGCCCGATGATCTCGAAGTAGCCGCGCTTGCCCTCGGGATCGGTGGGGCAGGTCGTGCCGTTCTGCATCTCGGCGGCGCTGATCACGTTGCCCGTGCCGCAGATCGCGTTGATCTTGCTGCGGTGATAGTGACCGGCCAGGTGGGCGATCACGTTCGGATAACTCGACAAGAGCCGTCGAAACTCGTCGGCGCTCATCGCCTCGGCGGGATCGGGCATGTAGGCCTTGAGCAGCTTCTCGAGCTCGGGGACGAACTTCAGCAGATCCGCGGCGTCGTTGATCTCGTTGGTCAGCCGCAGCGAGCTCGAGGGCTGGTGGCTGGCGATCAGCACGACCACGCCGTCCTTCTCGGCCTGGGCGAGCTCTTGTTGCAACCAGGCGATCTGGTCGTAGAGTGGGTCGCCGCGCTGCTCTTCGATCACCGAGCCGTCGGCGCGAATCGGCGGCGTCAGGAATCCCTCCGAGCCGCCCAGATAGCTGTTGAGGTCGAGCACCAACAGCCGCAACGGCATTCCGGGAACCGGATCCTGGCGATACCAGCCGCGACAGAGCTCGAGGTGCTTCTCGCTGTAGCCGTGGCCCTTGGGATCGCCGCCGTCCGCGAGCAACATCTGGATGATGTCGCAGGTCGAGAGGTGGCGGCGCTTGGGATCGGCGACGATCGGCGACTCGGTCAGACTCTTGAGCTCGTCGGCGTCGAGCAGCATCTGCAACTCGAAGCTGTCGCCCGAGAAGAGCAGCGCCGGTTCGAGCTCGGGCGGCAAGTAGCTGCGGTGCATCGCATCGGTTCCGAGGCCGGGCATCCCGAAGCCGAAGGCGCCGATCACCTTGATCAGCTGGGCGTAGTTGCCGTTGTTGACCTCGACGCCGAGGGCGATCGGCCAGATCCCGTTGATCAGCACGTCGTGATTGCCGAGCACGGCGTACCATGGCACGCCGATGCCGTTGGCGAGAAACGAGTCCCGGGGATCGTTCGTCGGGCCGGGGAGGGGATCGTCGGTGACGCCGCTACTCGGCGAGACCACACCCCCGCTCATCAGCTTGATCGCCCACTCGAGCTCGTTCTCCTGCGCGTTGGCCATCAAGTCTCCGAGCTGAATCGCGAAGTCGTACGTGCGCGATACGCCGAAGCGACGGGCGACTTGCAACACCGCGTCGGTGAGCTGGGGCAGATAGTCGAAGTGCGCTTCGTACGCGGCGGCGCTGATCGAGCCCGTGTTGAGGCTGTTGCGATAGATCACCGCTGGGCTCTTGACGTCCATCAGCTGGCCGTCGCCGAAGGAGACGAAATACGAGAGGCTGCGCCGCGTCGACGGCGTCGTCGACAGCTGGAACGGGTTCCAGACGTTGTGCGGCTCGCCGGGTTGCGGATACTCGCGACCGAATTCGTCCTCGGGCACCAGGGGAAAGCCGTCGTCGTCGAGATAGCGGCGGTAGCCGTAGCGTGGGCGCAGCGTCTGCACCAGAGTCGTTACGGTCTCGTCGTTGCCATGCCCGACGAAGTCCTTGTCGAAGTCGTTGGCGATCGGAATCTGCGGCGTGATGTCGATCGATTTCGCGTCGACGTCGGCGCCGCCATCTTCGCCTTGCAGGTCCGCGCTCGAGGCGTCATCGAGGCCGTCTTCGCCGCTGCTGTCGGCGAGCGCGCCGGCACCGTCGGCGTCCGTCTCCACGGCGTCGTCGGTCGCGCTGTCGAATCCGCTCGTGTCGACCGCGCTCGAATCGTCGGTCGTCGAGTCGTTTCCGATCGTGCTGTCTGCCGTCGAATCGGCTTCGAACGTGCGTGTGTTGTCGCCGCCGCACGCCGACGCCAGCGATAGCACCGCGACGAGCCAGAAGGCAAGGATAGTGCGCATGCGGTCCTCATTGTTCGTTCAATGTGATGATTCTATGAAAGCCACACGAAAAAGGCTAGCGGAACCGCGACCGATGATCCATCATTCCGGTTGAAACGATCGCGCCGATGAAACTCTTCAACCGAAAGATCACCGTTCCCGACGACCTCCGCCTGGTTTCGAGCCACGACCCGGACGAGGTCGACCCGGGTCCCCTCGGGATGACGCGCGCGGGCGTCGAGGCGATTTGGGACACGGTGCTCGACCTCTACCGTGCGGGACACCATCCAGCGGTGGCGCTCTGTATCCGTCGTCGGGGCGAGGTCGTCCTCGATCGGGCGATCGGTCACGAGCGCGGCAATGGCCCCGGGGAGTCGAGCTACGCCGAGAAGATTCTCGCCACGCCGCGATCGCCGTTTTGCATCTTCTCCGCGTCCAAGGCGATCACCGCGGTTCTGGTTCACATCCTCGACGAACGCGGTCGCCTGCACATCGACGACCCCGTGGCCGAATATCTGCCCGCGTTTGCGCGGCGGAACAAGGGAAACGTCACGATTCGCCACATCATGACGCACCGCGCGGGGATTCCCTCGCTCGCCCTCGGCGGCGACGTGCGTCTACTCTTGCGCTGGGACGAGATCATCGAGCGTCTCTGCGACGCAAAACCGCTCTCACCACCCGGCCGAAAGCTCGCCTACCACGCCGTGACGGGCGGCTTCATCCTCGGCGAGATCGTCAGACGCGTGACGGGCCTGACCGTTCGCGAGCTTCTCACCCAGGAGATTCGCGAGCCCCTCGGACTGCGCCACTTCAGCTTCGGCGTCGACGCGGCGGATGTCCCGCTCGTCGTGCGCAACTACCTGACCGGCTTTCCGCCGGGGTTTCCCTTCTCGGCCCTGTTTCGACGCTCCCTCGGCGTCGAGTTCGAGCAGGCGGTGGAAGTCTCGAATGATCCGCTCTTTCTGACGGGGATCGTCCCCTCGGCAAACCTCGTCTGTACGGCGAACGAGCTGTCACGGTTCTTTCAACTGCTCCTGGACGGGGGCATCGCCGGGACGCAGCGCATTTTCAGTCGCCGCCTGGTCTATCGCGCGATCAACGAGTCGTCGTGGCGCGAGTTCGACGCCTCGATCGGTCTGCCGATCCGCTACGGTGTCGGTTTGATGCTCGGCTCGCCGCTCGTCAGCCCTTTTGGACCCGATACGCCGAACGCCTACGGGCATCTCGGCTTCGTCAACATCTCCGGTTGGGTCGACCCCGATCGGGAGATCTCCGTCGCCTTTCTCAACAGCGGTAAGCCCTTCATCGGTCGCCACATTCGCCACCTCTTGCGCTTCTTGGGCGCCGTCTCTCGTCACTGTCCAAAGGGCGAGCGGCGCGAGTAGCGGGCTCGTCGCCCGAGCCTCGCGTGGCGTACATCGTGCGCTGATGCTCGTGTGGGTGGTCGCGTCAGCGGGAGCGGCGGCTCTCGATGTGCTCTTCGAGCTCGTCGAGGGTGCGCGGCCAGTCTCCGCGAAGCAGTCTGGAGAGGGAGCGGTCGGCGAGGAGGCGCCCCCCGGTCTGACAGGTCGGGCAGTAGTTCGTCTCGTTGTCGGCGTAGCGGATGCGCTGAACCGGATCGCCACAGCGCGGGCAGGGTTCGCGGAACTTGCCGTGGACCGCCATCGAGGGGCGAAACGCCGTCACCGTCTCGGGAAATCCGTCGCCCACTTCGGCGCGGAGCTCGTCGGTAAACGCCTCGAGGGTCTCGCGGGTCGCCGCGTAGAGGCGGGTGACCTGCTCGTCGCTCAGTCGCTGGGTCCAGACGATCGGCGAGAGCTGCGCCCGATGGAGAATCTCGTCGGAGTAGGCGTTGCCGATCCCCGAGAAGAGTCGCGCGTCGGTGAGGGCGCGCTTGAGCGTGTGGTTTCGTGAGCGCAGGCGTTCGGCGAACTGCTCGCCCGTCGCGTCGAAGATCTCCAACCCTCCGGGATCGAGCGCGCGCAGCGCCTCTTCCCCGCGAACGACGCGGATCCAAGCGCGTTTCTTCGTGCTCGCCTCTGTGAAGAGCAGCGTCCCGTGGGCGAAGTCGAAGGCCGCCAATGCGTTGCGCCCGCCGATCCCCGAGCCGACTTTGCGCCAGCGCAGGCGACCGGCGATCATCAGATGGATCACCAGGAAGAGCTCATCCCCGAAGTCTACGACGATCCGCTTGCCGATTCGGCGGTACCCGGCGACGATTCGGCCCGCGCACTCGCCGAGGGGCGGCTCGACGCTACGCAGCACGAAGGGGCTGCGCAGCCTGACGCCTTCGAGCCGCTGGCCCCGTGTTTGGGCGTCGAGTCGTTCGATGTAGAGCGTGACGTCGGGATACTCGGGCATCGCCGCCTCGTCTATCAGCTGGGTGCAAGGGGCTGCGCGCCGTCGGTGACGATCACGCCGCTCCCGAGGCAGAGATCTTGGTCGTAGAAGACGGCGAACTGTCCTGCCGCAAGCCCCTGATCGTCGCTGTCGAGGCGCACGTCGGCGGAGCCATCTGCGGCGAACGCGACGCGGGCGCCGTACGCGTGCTCACCGTGACGCACCTTGACCCGCAGCTCGACGTCGCCGTAAAGGGGCGGACGATAGCCCGAGATCCAGTGCAGACCCTCGGCGCGGAAGCGGTTGCGCTGGATCGCGCTGGAGTGATACTGGCGCGAGATGTAGACGCGGTTGCCCTCGACGTCGCGCCGCACCACATACCACGGGCCGCCGTGGAGGCCGATTCCGTGACGCTGGCCGATCGTGAAGTACCAGTAGCCGCGGTGGAAGCCTTTGCGCTCGCCACTCTCGAACTCGATCAGCTCGCCGCGCCGTTCGCCGAGGTGGTGGGCGATGAACTCGGAGAAACGAATCGTTCCGAGGAAGCAGATCCCCTGGCTGTCGCGTCGCGTCGCCGTCGGCAGGCCAACCCGTTCGGCGAGGGCGCGCACCTCGGCTTTCGGAAGCGATCCGATCGGAAAGAGGGCGCGACGCAGCTGCTCCTGCGTCAAGTGGGCGAGGAAGTAGGTCTGGTCCTTTCTCGGATCCTCGGCACAGCAGAGCTGATGCACACCCTCGACGACACGCTTGCGAGCGTAGTGGCCCGTCGCCACGGCGTCGAACTCGTCGCCGATGCGCTCATAGAATTTGCCGAACTTGATCAAGTGGTTACAGAAAATATCGGGATTCGGTGTGCGCCCCGCCTGAACCTCGTCGATGGTGTACTGCACGACGTTGTCCCAATACTCGCGCTGGAGAGAGACGATCCGCAGCGGCACATCGAGCGCGGCGCAGACGTCGCGCACGAAGGTCAGGTCGGTCTCCCAGGGACAGTCGCCGAGATGGGCCACGTCGTCTTCGAGCCAGATTTTGAGGTAGAACGCGCACAGATCGTGCCCCTCTTCGCGCAAGCGATAGAGCGCCACCGAGCTGTCGACACCGCCCGAGACCAGCACCGCAACCTTCATGTGTGTAGCACTACGCGATCGAGGGCGCCGCTGTAAAGGTTTTTTGCGCGCCGCCGACGTTACTCCGCCTCAAGGCAGGTGTCATCTTGCGAGGGCACCCGATGAACAAATGCATGATCGTCTTTCTCGGCGCGCTGCTGGCTGCGGTCGGCGCCAAAGCGCAAACCCCGAAATTTCGCCTCGTCCACAAAGTGACGCTGCCGCCGAACCAAGAGTTTGGGCCGAAGCGCTATCTTCACGACGATCCGCGCGTGCTCGATCGCGGGCGGTTGCTCCTCTTCGCCAACGGCTTGCACGAAGAGCGTGACACGTTCCACATTCTGCGACTCGACAGCTTTCAGCGACAGAAGCTGCGGGCGCCGATCGCCGAATTTCTGGCCTACCACATCGAGCTCACGGGGAGCGGAAACAAGGTGATCGGCCTGCGGCTCCTGTTTCTCGACACGACGAACCAGGAGGCGGGGCTGCAACTCACGCTGCGCGATCCGGGCGGGATGCGTCTGGTCTACTTTCTCCACTGGGATCTGTCGCGGGGTCGCATCACGCGGCACGTACGGCTCGCCGAAGATGACGGGAGCACCGAGCGAAACCGTCTGCGGGCGATCGGATACGACGCGAATCAGCGGGCATTCTATTTCCTCAAGCAGCAGAAGGGCTTCGGTGGAAGCCGGGAGGCTCGGGTTTACGTCTGGCAGTACAAACAGTTGCGTCAGATTACGAGATTTGCGCCGAACCGCCGGATCAAGGTCGCGCCGATCTTCGACGCGCGGCGCCATCGGGCGTTGGTGATCGAATATGGTGAAATGCGCGAGAGCCAGCCGCTGGGCTATCTGATCGACTTGCAGCAAGGGCAGGTGCGCTCGTTGCGGCTGCCGATCACGACGTACGGCGCGATCTTCCATCCGCGCCTCGAGCGACTCTACGCCTACTCGTCGAAGAGCGGCGAGCTGCAACAGATCGACCTTTCGACGGGTCGCGTCGAGCGAACGTTGAAGGTCGGCGTCAATGGACACGCCCTCGGCATCGTCGCCAACGGCTGGCTCGCCCTCGTGCGCAACAACCAGTTGCAGCTCTACAACCTCGATACCCTCAAACGCGGGAGCTCGATGGCCACGGGCCGTCTCGCCCGCGGCTTCTTTCACGCCAGCGGCTCGACGATTCGCAATCGGCGGATCATCGTCAAGAACGGGCGGATGATCTTCTTGTTGTCCGTCGGGACACGCGGGGTGTGACAGGGGTCGTGTCCAGCGTGACACGTCCCGTCGTTTCCCTTCCAGTGCGCGAAATCGCTGTGGTTACGGGGGGTAACATTGCTCAGTGTAAACCGCCGTTTCCAGTGCTCGTCAACGATGGCAACAGGATCACACCGATGAATCCGAGGCCGAGGAGCGGGTTGACGTAACACGCAGCGGCGAACATGCCGAGATAGAAGATTTTTTTTGGTGCTTGCCGAAATAGTTCCTGCCGATTCATCCCGATCCTCCGACGACCGCTTCCGTTGACGGAGAATCACTCTAGCAACATGGATGCCAAAATTCGGGATTCAGACCGCTGTGTAGCCCCCGTCGACGCAGATCACTTGTCCCGTGACGTACGACGACTCGTCCGAGCCGAGGTAGACGGCGAGCCCCGCGATCTCTTCGGGCTGGGCGTGGCGTCCCAGTGGTGAGCGCTCGGTGAAACGCGCGCGGATTTCCGGGCTGCCGATGATCGCCTGGGCCAGGCGCGTCTCGACCAAGCCGGGAGCGATCGCGTTGACGCGGATTCCCGCCGCGCCGAGCTCGTGAGCGAAGGTGCGGGTCATCGACAGCAACGCCGCCTTGGTCATCCCGTAGACCCCTTGCAGCGGGGCGCTCGTGACGCCGAGCACGCTGGCGACGTTGACCACCGCGCCGCCGCGTTTCTCGCGGACCCAACGTTGTGCAACCTGACGCGTCATCTCGAAGGGGCCCTTGAGATTGACCTCGAAGGTCTTGTCCCAGGCGGAGAAGCTGGTGCCGAGGAGCGGGCCGAAGTAGGGATTCGTCCCCGCGTTGTTGACCAGGACGTCGACGGCGCCGACTTCGTCCCAGATCGCGGCGATGAAGGCCCCGATCGAGTCGGTGTGGCCGACGTGGCAGGCGCGGGGAACCGCGCTCCCGGGAAAGTCGGTGTTGATCGCCGTGGCGGCCCGCTCGAGGGCCTCCTGTTTTCGTGACGTGATCACCACCGTTGCGCCTTCGGCCGCGTAGGCTCTCGCGATCGCGGCGCCGATGCCGCGGCTCGCCCCCGTTACGACGGCGACGCGGCCAGTCAAACGTCCCGACATCGAATTCCCTCCTGTGATACCCGTGGCGGTCGGGGGCGGCGGCCGAGGTGTCCGCGGCCCGCAGGCTCCGCATGGTTTCGCGCAGTATAGCGCGCCCCGCCCAGAAGGTGTAGCCGAAACCTGCGCCGCCGATCGAGCCTCGAATTCTCGAACGCGATGGTTGCGTTGCGCGTCGTCGGTCGCTACCATCGAACCCGCGAGAGGTTACGCTCGGCGGGCGACCGCTCGTCGACAGTGGGAGCGCGGGAGGTTTCGCGGTGAGCGAGCTCTGGGTGGTGCGTCATGGACAGGCTTCGGCGGGATCGTCGAACTACGATCAGCTCTCGGCGCTCGGCGTCGAGCAGTGTCGCACGCTGGGGCGTTATCTGGCACGCGAGGGGCGAGGCGGATTCGACGCGATCTACGTCGGCCCGCGACAGCGCCATCGCCAGACCGAGGAGGCGCTACTCGAGGTAATGGGATCGGTTGGGCGTCTCGCGCGGCACGAGCTCGTCGAACTCGACGAGTACCCGTTTCTCGCGCTGTTTCGTTCGGCGCGCGACGTTCTGTTGCGCCTGCCCGAAACGCGACGAGCGATCGAGCGCTTCGAAGCTGGGCAAGCTCGACCGGCCGACTACCGCGTGCTGCTCGAGGCCGTCGGCCGCTTTTGGGCGCGCGACGAGTTGGCGCTGCCCGCGGGCGTCGAGCCTTGCGAGGCGTTTCGCGCTCGGATCGACGCCGCGATCGCACAAATGCGGCGAATTGGGCGGGGCAAACGAGCGATCGTCTCGACGAGTGCAGGTGCGGTGGCGGCGATCGCGGGTCACGCGATGAATCTGAGCGCCGAGGCGATGATCGATCTCAGCTTCCGCGTGCGGAATTCGTCGGTTACGCGGCTCCTGTTCGACGAACGTCGCATCTCGCTCTTGACGTTCAACGAGTTACCGCATATTGAGGAAGCGCGCCTCGAGACGTTTTTCTGATCGGGCGCCGCAGCGGAAGCCGGCGTCGAGCCGAACGTCGAGCCGATCCGCCAAGGAAGAAGCCGTGATGAGCCAAGACCGAGTCTCTCTCGAAGCCGTCCGCTCGATCGTCGACGACGAGGTGATCCCCCTCGAGCGTCGATTCTTGACCGAGGGGTTCCAGAGCGTGGTCGGCGCGCTCGACGCCGTGCGGGAGCGTGCCAAACGAGAAGGCCTCTTCGCCCCCTTTCTGCCGCCTGAGTACGGGGGGCGCGGGCTCTCCCTGGTCGAGTACGCGCGCGTCTCCGAGGAGCTCGGGCGTTCGCCCCTCGGCCACTACGCGTTCAACTGCCAGGCGCCCGACGTCGGGAACATGGAGCTGCTCCTCAAATACGGAACCGAGGAGCAGCGCTCGCGATATCTCGAGCCGCTCTGTGCGGGGGCGATCCGCAGCTGCTTCTCGATGACCGAGCCAGAGCACGCGGGATCGAACCCGATCCACATGTCCACGGTGGCTACCAGAGAGGGCAGCGGCTACCGAATCGAGGGGCACAAATGGTTCACCACCGCCGCCGATGGCGCGAGCTTCGCGATCGTGATGGCGGTGACCGACCCCGAGGCCGAGAGCCCCTATCGCCGGGCGACGCAGATCATCGTGCCCTGCGATACGCCAGGATTCGAGCGCGTCGAGAACATCAGCGTGATGGGTCAGCGCGGCGCCTTGCATCAGAGCCACGCCGAGATTCGCTACCAGGGCTGCCGGGTGCCGCTGTCAAATCGATTGGGCGACGAGGGGGCCGGCTTCGCGATGGCGCAGGAGCGCCTCGGTCCCGGGCGAATCCACCACTGCATGCGCTGGATCGGGATCTGCGAGCGCGCTTTCGAGCTTCTCTGCGCGCGGGCGGTGTCGCGCGAGCTCGCTCCTGGGCGCGCCCTCGGCACGCGGCAGGTGGTGCAGCTCTGGATCGCCGAGAGCCGCGCCGAGATTGACGCGGCGCGTCTGCTCGTGCTGGACTGCGCCAGGCGGATCGACGAAGAGGGGAGCTATCAGGCGCGGGACTCGATCTCGCTGATCAAGTTCTTCACCGCTGGCGTGATGCAGCGGGTGCTCGACCGGGCGATCCAAGCGCACGGCGCGCTCGGCGTGACGGACTACACGCCCCTCGCATTCTGGTGGAGCCACGAGCGCGCCGCCCGAATCTACGACGGTCCAGACGAGGTTCACAAGGTTTCGGTGGCCAAGCGAATATTGCGACGGTACGGGTTGGCGCTTGGCCGAGATTGACGTGCGCCCCGCGAGCGCAGGGGCGACAGCAGGAGAACGGATGCAACGGACGCGCAGGTTTGAATTCGGTACGTTTATCGTCGTGCTCGTGGTGGTCTGCGGATCGCTGGTGGCCTGTGGGGGCTCCAAAGCGTCCTCGAACGGCACGACAGACGCCGCCATCGACGGCTCGGGCGGCGCCGACGCTGCGGATGCGAGCGTCCAGAGCCCCGATGCCGACGGCTTTGTCGGCGGGTTCGACGTCTCGGGGCCGGACACGGCGATGGAAGATGCCACGAGCGACACGGCCACGGCCGACACGATGCCGGGAGATCTGACGAGCGAGGACAGCGGCAATGGCGATGCCCCGCTCGGCGACACGAGCCTCGGCGACAGCGCGTCGCCCGACGATTCGGGCGTCGGTGACACGAACGTCGATGACCTGAGCCTCGCCGATACCTCCGACGATACGACGCCGAGCGACGTCGTCGCCGATCTGACGATCGTTCCCGATCTCGCGAGCGGACCCGACGCCGTCGCGGGTCTGACCGTCGAGCTGCGCGTGCGCTATGACGTCGGTCAAGGCAACAGCATCGTCTTGCGTGGGGATGGCCCCGGTCTGAGCTGGGACGCCGACAAACCCTGCGTCCTCGGTGGCGGCAGCCTCTGGGTCTGCAGTGTCGGTGGTGTGACGCAACCATTCAAATTCAAACCGGTATTTCGCTACGGAAACGGCGACATCGTCTGGCCCGAGGGACCCGATTGGATCGCCCCAGCCGATCCGAAAGGCCTCGATCTACAACCGTTCTACTTCAACAAGAAGGGCACGTTGACCTCGATCAGCGTCTCGTCGGCGATCTACGGCAAGTCGCGGACCGTACGGATCTATCTGCCTCCGAGCTTCAACGAGCCGGGAGCGGCGGCCTACAGCTACCCGATCCTCTTCATGTTCGATGGCCAGAACCTCTTCGGCGGCGGTGGCACGTGGCAGCTCGAATCGGCCCTCGACGAGCTGTTGACCTATGGAAAACACAACAACGTCCTGCTCGGCGGCGTGCGGGAGATGGTCGTCGTCGCACCCGAACACGGTGGCGTCGATCGAATCTACGAGTACACTCCCGTCAACGGGAGCTACGACGGCTGCAACGCGTCGGTCCAGACCTGCGGTGGCGGCGGCGACGATACCCTCGATTTCATCCTCGGTGAGGTGCTCCCGGCGGTGCAGAAGAAGTACGCGGGGCGGCTGTTGCCCGGACGGTTCGGCATCGCTGGCTCGTCGCTCGGTGGCCTGATGTCGCTCTACGCCTGCTGGACGCGCACCGAGAGCTTCGAGCGCTGCGGGATCTTCTCACCCTCGCTCAGCTGGTCCAACAGCTACATCGTCAAGCTCGTCAAGGACTACGTCGCGCCGAAGAAGCAGCTCGAGATCTACCTCGATGCCAGTGAGACTCAGGACAACACGACGCTGCTCGGCTCGCTCTACGACGACCTGATCAGCCGCAGCGGGGCGAACGCGTACAAGGTCGACGACGACCTATTCTGCCTGATCGGTCTCGGTCAGGGTCACAACGAAGGGTCTTGGGCGATTCGCGCGCCGTTTGCCATGCACAATCTCTATCGCGACCCCCACCGCGTACAGGTCGTGCCCGTACCGCTCGAGAGCAACCTCGTGCGCTGCGGCAACTGACTCCGCAAGGCGGCAGGAGGATCGATGAACCGCGACGTATTGCTGATCGCGACCCTCGCCTTTCTCGCGGGGATCATTGTGTCGCGCTATCTGGGCGAGCGTAGCTACCGCCACCTTGGAGACGGTCAGAAAGCGATGATGTTCGCGCAGTTTCGTCGCTTTCGCATCTGGCAATTGGTTCCCACGGGCTCCGTGCTGATCGCCTTCCTCCTGCTTCTCGATCATCCGTCGATCAACCGACGGACACTGACCGTCGTCACGTTCGCCACGCTGGTGGTGATCGCCGTCGGCCAGAGCGGCTACGTCTGGTTTCGCTTGAAGCGGCTACGCTTTCCCCTCGAGTTTCTCCGAGAGTTCGCCGTCAGTCGTGTCGTTCAGCTCGCTGGTTTGCTGATCTTCTGCAGCCTGTTGCTCTGGCAGATTCTCGGTCGCTAGCGCGCGACGGGAGGCGGTGGCAGCTAGCCTTGGTCGGGCGTGGTCTGTTGGCCCGCCGCGGGCTCGATCGGTGGCTCCGCTGCCCCTTGGTCGGCCACGGGCTCCGTCGGCGGGGCGAGCTGGACGTGCACCTTCCGACCGTTGTCCACTCCTTTGGGTAGTGAGCAGTGTCTCTACCGGCTGATCCGTCGCGCTGAGCCCGGCCAGCGCGACCAGTTGCGCGAGCATCCCCGTGACATAGCGCGGGTCGTACGCCTCATCTGGTGTTTCGGCGACGATCGTGGCGACGAGTCGCCGCCGTGCGATTCGAATCTCCGATGGACCGCGGGAATAGAGGCGAGCGAGGCGCTGGATGTTCCCAGGTCGCGAGAACCATTGGGCAACGGCGTCTCTCGAAGGCGGCTGACACTCGAACTGGAAGTCGCCGAGCAACACGGGCGCCTTGCGTTCGCCGAGGAGGGTGAAGCGCGTTTCGCTGCGGACGACGAGGACAAAGCGCAAGGGGGTGGCGAGCTCGACGTTGAGGTACCCGACGCCGATGCCGCGACTGATCGAGATGCGGTATTCGACGCCGCCCCAGTTGGCGGTAAACGGCGTGCCCGCACGTCCGGGCGGGGCGGAGAAGTAGGCGCGCAGCGCGGCGTCCTTCTTTGTCCGCGAATAGAGCTTCAGGCCGACCGCGGCTCCAGATATTGCGGCGAGAACGGCGGGAATGATGATCTCCAACACCGGCAACCCCCATCGTCGCCTGCCGCCACTCGAAGCAGCGGTGCCCGTCGCGATCCGGGGAACGCCGTTCGTTCCCGTGGACACCGATTTTGCCCGAGTCCGACGGAGATCTCAATCCTTGGTTCAGAACCCGACGAGATTCACCCCGACGCCGTAGCTCATCGCGCCCGAGGGGCCAGGTCCGAGCATCGGTACGATGCGGATTTGGCGTTCGTAGCGGCGCTGCGTCGTCTCGCCCCAGACGGTGAAACCGATCCCCAACAGACCGGTCGCCAAGTTCCCCAGCCCCCAACCGAGATACTTCGGGCTGCGATTGCTCAAACCGAGAATCAGCGCTCCCGTCAACAGATTGAGTGTGCCCATCGTATAGCCGCTGTTGAGGAGCTTGCGCCGCGGGGGAACGTCGCGGGCTGCGTGGACCATGTTGATGAAGGCGATGGACGCGCCGCTCACGGTCAGCAAGATCTCGAATGTGGTGAAGGCGATCGTGCCGGCGTTGCGGCTGCGGGTCGAGGCTCGCCCGCTGGAGCTGCTGATCGCGAGGGCGATGGCGACGGCGATGACGATCGGTCGTTTCATGGTCAATACTCCTCGATTTTTGTGTCGTGATGTCCTTGTCCCGAAGGCCGTTGCTTGCGAGGGGGATGCCAACTCGGACGGCCGGGCGAACTCTTCGAAAGAATTGAATCATGACTGTGGCGTCACGATTCGGCTGGAGCATCGATCATCCGCGGCGGACAGTTCGTGCTCCACTTCGTGGGCGAGCTCGCGCGACCAGCGTGGTGGGGCCGAGAGGTCGCCGACGTTAGCCGAGGAGCCCGCCGCGCGGTGCCGACGGCTGCGGGTTTCGGTCGTCGAGCGGGCGCTCGAGCATCTCGGTCAATAGCCGATGGACGTGGTGCAGGCCCTGCTCGTGTTGGGGGGCATACCGCCCGCGCTGGTAGATTCGACCGCGCAGACCGAGGGCGACCGACTCGACGACGGCCTCGTCCTCTTGCTCGACGGTATCCAGTGAGGCGCCGGCGCCGCGTAGGACGAGCTCGCGATTCCAGACGAAGCTGATGAAGCGCACCGCGGTTCGCTCGGGCGACAGCGGCGCGACCTGGTTCAGCGAGACACCCCAGGGGTAGACGTTGAGCATCGTCGCGGGGAACAGAAAGAAATAGAACGCGGCGACGCGCTGCCCCGCGTCGGGATGCTCGTCGGGTAACTCGAAAGCGGTCTCGCCGTCTTTGGCGATGCCGAGCTGCAGGACCACGCGATCGAAGAGCAGCGTCCGGTAGGCGCCGATCTCCAGCGCCTTGGCCAGGCCGGGGTGGACGAAGGGGATGTGAAAGCCCTCGAGGTAGTTGTCGTTGTAGAGCATCCAATTCGCCGCCACTTCGTAGCGCACGTGCTCGGTGGCGCCGCTGAGCGCGTCCCAGGGGAGGAACGCGGTGCGCTCGACGACGGGCGCCAACAGCTCATCGAGCTCGTACTCGGGGGCGAGGGAGACGAAGACCATCGGGCCGAGCTGGCCGTGGGCCACCTGGGCGAGGTTGTCGCGGGGTGTAGGGAAGCCGCGCGCCCCGTCGAATCCCGGGGCGGCGAGGACTCTGCCGTCGAGGGCAAAGCGTCGGCCGTGATATCCGCAGCGCAGCGATCTCGAGCGCGTCGGCTGCTCGACGATACACTTGCCACGGTGGGTGCAGACGTTCGAGAGGCAGCGCAGCTCGTCGTGATCGCGCAGCAAGAGCAGCGGCTCGTCGAGGACACCGGGTAGCAGGGTCAACGGCACCTGCGCCCCGTGGTCCACGAGCGCCGTCGATTCGGTCAAGTAGTGCCAGCTCGGCGCGAGCACCCGCTCGCCGAGCGCGCGGAACCAATCCGCGTCCCGGTAGACCTTGCTTGGCAGGGTTTCGGCACGACGGATGTTCGCGTCGATCGTCCAGTCGACGGTGAGCTGACGGGGGGCGCTCATGGCTCCATCCTCTCGAGCTGCTCGATCAGCGCGTCGGCGAGTCGGTATCCGAGCT
Organism: Myxococcales bacterium; assembly: GCA_020430585.1. Lineage (GTDB taxonomy): Bacteria > Myxococcota_A > UBA9042 > JAGQJP01 > JAGQJP01 > JAGQJP01. The sequence continues at coordinate 17,447 of JAGQJP010000342.1, forward strand.
CCCGCGCCGCCGTTGGCTCGATCTTCGGCACGTGCACGAAGAGAGCGTCGGCGAATTCACCGCGATGGCGCCGCTCGCGCACGGCGGCGAGGCTGTGGTAGTAGAGGGCGTTGCAGACGTAGCTGCCACAGTCGTCGCTGAGGGTCGTTGCCTGGCGCGCGTCGCGCTGTCGGTTGAGGGCGCGCTGCAACTCGGCGAAGGGAAAATCGCCGGCCAGCGCTGGTGGTCCCGTCACGGACAGTCGACCGGGCGCAACCTCCTCCGAGCGGGGATCGCTTGCGTTGCGCTCGTCGCTCGCCGCCGAACGTCCTTCGCTCGCGCCGACGCGCCAATTGTGGGCCGTTCGCTCGAGCCGCAGCGTCTCGCCCGCTGCGTCGTAACCGAGCTGCACGAAGAGCGTCGGACCGCGCTCGGTGAGCTGGGCTCCTGCGAAGACCGAGGCGAGCTCGAAGGTGACCGGGAGCACGTCGTGGTGCACACGGAACGTCTGGCTCAATGCGTTGGCCAGCGCCAGCGACGTGTGGGCCGACGGGTTGTCCGGATGCGGGCCGAAGGGCTGGAACCCGGTGACGACGACGTGGGCCTGCGCCGGATTGAACCACCAGGACGCCGGCAGCTCCTCGAGCCTCTCATCCGGCATCCGCGTCGGATCGAGGGCAAAGAGGCGCTCTCTCACGGCGCGTCGTTCGCCACGGGCGAGGGCGCGTTGCAGCGCCGCTCGATCGTGATCGGGGAGCTCGCCGAGATCGCCGAACGAGAAAAGACGCGCGAGGCGCGGAAGCCCGGGGTCGATGTGGGGCAGTACCCACGACGGTTGCGCGTCGATCAACGCCGAGAGGGCGCGCGTCGAGTCGTTCATAGTGGTTCTCCTACCGGTTTGACCACCGGATTGAAGGCTTTCGAGCCGATCAGTACCTGTTGGCCCACGTCGATTCGGAGCCGATCATCCGCTGTCAGGACGAGCTCGATCAGTTGCTGCCCGACGGCGACGACGGCGAGGAAGACGACGTCGGCGGGCCGGATGTCGACGACCTCGCCGATGAACGAAAATTTGTGCGAGGTCTCGTGCTCGTCCACGAGCTGCCAGGGGTCGCCATCGGCGACGATCATCCCTCGCTCGAGGCGCACGACGCGCTCGCAGAGACGGAACACCTCGGCCAGGTCGTGGGAGACGAGGATCGTCGTCAGCTCGAAGCGGCGATGGAGGCGCAAGAGCTCGTCTTGGAGGCGCCGTCGCATCTGTGGATCGAGGCCCGAGAGAGGCTCGTCGAGCAACAACAGCTTGGGTCGACGCACCACCGCACGGGCGAGGGCGACGCGTTGTTTCTGTCCATTCGAGAGGGTCTCGGGGAAGCGGTCGGCGAGCGCCTCGAGCTCGACCAGAGCCAAGAGCTCGTCGACGTGGCGGCGGTCGCGGGTCGCGAACTCGAGATTCTGGCGTACCGTCATGTGGGGGAAGAGGGCGTAGTCCTGGAACAGCAGCCCGACCTCGCGCTGCTGCGGCCGCAGGTTGACCCCGAGGTCCGATGAGTACCAGAGCTCGTCGCCGACGCGGATCCGACCGCTCTCGGGGGTGAGCAGCCCCGACAGGGCCCGAAGGATCGTCGTCTTTCCGGCGCCAGATGGGCCCGTGATGCCGATCAACGAGCCTTCCTTCAGCTCGATCGCCAGATCGAGCCACATCGGGCCATCGGCGGCGACGAGCTCTTTTCGCATCTCGAGGGCGATCATTCGTCGCCTCGTGCCAACGAGATGTCGAAGGCGGTGACCAGCGCGACGACGGGCTCTCCGACCGTCAGGTGCAGGCGGTTGAAGCTGTCGCTCGAGATCATCGCCGTCAGCGGGCCGCAGCTCGAGGTCAACGCGATCTCACTGAGCACGCTACCCTGGCGGATACCGTGGACGATGCAGGGCAGCTCGTTGTCCGCCGACGTCTGCGCCGCGCTGCCGCGCTGGACGATCACCTCCGTCTCTTTGAACAGCAGGGCGACCTCGGAGTCGGGGGCGAAGGCGTCGCCGATGCGCAGCGTGACCAGGCGCAGCTTGATCCCCAGCACCTCGACGGTGATCCAGTTGATCCCTTCGTGGTGCACGATCTTTCGCAGTGTGCCGCGGAAGCTGTTCATCCGCCCCCCGAGCCCGCCGATGGCGCGGCTCCGTCGTACTCGGTCGAGTCTACGGAAAGCGAACGTCGGCGTCAATTCGACTCTGGCGGGCGGCCGTAGCGGTTGGCGAGCGCCAGAAAGAGCGCCGAGAATGCGGTCAGCACGACGACGTAGGCGTGGGTCCGGCTCCACTCGCCGCTCGCGGCGGCGGAGAAGATCGAAAGCGGCATCGTCGCCGTCTTGCCCGGGATGTTTCCCGCGAGCATCAGCGTGGCGCCGAACTCCCCGATCGCTCGGGCGAAGGCGAGCACGAGCCCGGCGAAGATGCCGCGGCGGGCGAGAGGGAAGGTGACGCGGAAGGCCGTCTCGAGACGCGAATGGCCGAGGGTGTAGGCGGCGGCGATTAGGTTGGAATCGACGGCTTCGAGGGCCGCGCGCGTCGTCTTGACCATCAGCGGGAGCGCGACGACGAAAGAGGCCAGCACGGCCCCGCTCCAGTGAAAGGTGACGCTGATGCCAAGCCAGTGATCGAGCCAGAATCCGATCACCCCCTCGCGTCCGAACAGGACGATCAGGTAGTAGCCGACGACCGTCGGTGGCAACACCAGGGGAAGCGTGACGAGGAGGTCGAGCAGCTCTTTGCCGCGGAAGGGGATCGTGGCGAAGAGCCACGCCAGGCCCAATCCGACCACCGCGACCAGGAGCGTGGCGACGCAGGCGACCTGGATCGACAGGCGTAGGCTGGTCGTGAAGTCTGCGTCCCACATCGCGCGCTCAGCGGCGCGACGACCGACAGCCGAGGCCGTCGATCGCCATCGCATCACACCACCAATTCGCGCCGGGTAGGGGATCGCGCGTCCGCGACGAGCCGACACGGAAGCCGTGGCGTCGCCAGATCGGCTCGCATTCGGCGGAGAGGAGAAGAGCGAGGAAGCGCATCGCCAACGTTCGATCGCCGCGCTGGGCGATCACAGCGGCGACGTAGCGCACGCCCTTGTGCGCGGCACGGGGAATCGTCGCGACGAGAGTCAGCGCCTGGCGCGAGGCGGCGAAGTCGGTGCGGTAGATCAACGCGGCGTCGACCTCACCTCGGCGAACGTAGTCGAGGACCTGGGCGGCGTGCTCGGCGAAGATCAGCTTCCCTCGCAGGCGCCCAAAGAGGTGGTAGTGCTCGAGGGCTTCGCGGCTACGTGCGCCGAGGGGAACCGAGGTTGGGTTTCCGATCGCGATTCGTCGGACGCTCGGCTCCGTCAAGTGCTGCAGCCGTCGTGGGATGCTCTCGCCCCGAACGGCCGCCCAGCGCTCGGCGTGGCGTCGCGGCACGACGAGGACGAGGTCGCCCGATACGAAACGATCGACCCGCTGGTCGATGAGCCCCCGTCGCGCCAGGCGATCGACCCAACGCGGGTCGGCGCTGAGAAACAGCGACGTCGGGGCGCCGTTGGCGATCTGCGTCGAAAGGAAGCCAGATGCACCGAAATTGAAATGAACCCGGCCCGATGTCGAGGGGAAGCGCCGCCCGATCTCGAGGAGCACGGGACGGAGGCTGATCGCCGCCGACACGACGATCTCGTTCGTCGGCGCGCGCTGGCGACAAGCGGTCGAGAGCACGAGCACTCCGAGTGCCAGCGAGAGTCGGGTCCGACGGGCGCGGAACATCGTCACCTCCGCCCGGCAGTATACGTTCTCGGCGATCCCGGCGCAAGCCCGCTCGGGGTGAGCGCGGATCGTCGAGGTGCTAGTGCGAGAGGAGACCGTCGATCTGTGCGTAGAACCGCAGAATGTCCAGGGCCGAGACGATTCCGCAGACGCGACCGTCGAGGTCGAGGACCGGTACTTGATGGACGCCCTCGATCGTCATCAACGCCGCAGCTTGAGCGACCGACGCCTCGTCCGGGAGGCAGAAGACCAGCGGCGTCATCAACTCGGAGACGACGAGGTGCGTCGCCTCGTCGATGTGAAAGCCCGGGCCGAGATCGAGCGTCACCGCATCGTCGGCGACGGCCACCTGGCGCCACTCGGCGCTGTCGCGCTCGAAGTAGCGCTCCCGCAGAAAGTCGCTCTTGGAGATGATCCCGACGGGTTTGCCGTCATCGTCGACGACGGGGACGCCGTAGAGGTTGCGGTTGATCACCTCCTCGAGAACGGACTCGACCGTCGAGTCGGGGTGGATCCGGACCGGAACCGGCTGCATGATCGCGCTGATCGCGGTACGGGTCGCGAGGCTTTGCTCACGGGCCGGTCGTGACGAGATCGGCAGCTCGCGCGCGCTGATCGGCAGATGCCGCACGTCGCACATCAAGAAGCTGCTGCGTCCCGTCGGGTCGATCGTGATCCCGTGGCAGAACTCGCAGGCGGCACAGTCGTCGAGCCCCATCCTCCCGCGCTGTCGCGAGCAGTAGACGTACATTCCCTCGGTTCCCCTGCTGCCTTCCGTGCGCTGCACCGGGATTCGCATTCTCATCTCGAGCTCCTTCATGGCCCCGTCGGACGGGAGCCGCCGGCCGTCTTCAGTCCGCAATCCCTGGGAACGCCGCATCGATCCAACGCATCACGTGGTCGACCAGCAGCGCCGCGCTCTCTCGTCCGCTGTCGAGGCAGATCTCGGGGTGTGCGGGCTCTTCGAACGGAGCGCCGACGCCCGGCAAGAGCGTCACCTCTCCGGTGTCGCTCGCCGCGTAGAGCGACCTTGGGTCCCGCCGCCGCAAGATCGCCTCGTCGCATTTCAGATAGACCTCGACGAAGCGTGGGCATCGTTTGCGCAAGGCGTCTCGAAACGCCTGTCGCGGCGCCGTGGCGCTGATCACCACGAAGGCGCCACCGCGCTCGCCGAGGTATGCGAGATGGGCCACCACGCCGTAGAACCAGGCGCGTTCCTCGTCGTCGTACGTCGGCTGGGGCGTCAACACGGCGCGCAAATCGTCGGAGTCGAGCCAGAGCGTCGTGCGGTCGCGCCGCTCGAGCACATCGATCAGATGCGAGGCGAGGGTCGACTTTCCGGCCCCAGGGCGGCCGACGATCCAGAGTACGATGGAGCGCTCACGTTTCATGACAGCACCTCGTCAACTCGATCGGGATCGAACGCCGCGCCGGCGAGCAGGCGTTCGACGAGGGTCAGAAGCCGAGCGCGCACGGCCGAATCCAGGTTGGGGTACCAGAGCGGGCTCGCCAGGACGAGGCCCCGCCAGGCAAAATAGGGCGCGACGACCGAGAGTAACTCGCGGTCACCGGTTTCGGCTAGGTAGCTGGCAAAGAAGTGGTGCCAAAGGTCGCGCATCGCTCCATCGAACGCTCCCCGTTGGTCGAGGGCGAAGAAGAGAAAGTTGATCGCCAGGCAGACCACGTCGTCGGCGGGGTCTCCCACGCCTCCGCGGCTGCGATCGAGGACGGTGAAGTCGTCGACATCGCGAAAGAGCAGGTTGAAGGGGTGAAAGTCCCCGTGTGTCGAGCGAGAGCGATGGCTCATCGCCTTCATCTTCCAGCGCCAGTCGACGGCGAGCCGCTCGATCTCGCGCAGTCGCTCCGGGGGCGCCTCGGAACAATCGCTCGGGTAGCTGTCGCAGAGGCCGAAGATCCCTTCGCCACTGCCCAGGGTGTCCCGCAGATGACGGGCGTAGGCCGCAGCCGGCCGGCGCTGGATGTGTAGCGTGGCGAGGTAGTGCGCGAGGGCGCTGACCCGGGAGCGGTCGGAATCACTGGCGTGCGCCGCTCGCGCAGATTCTGCCAGCAGGTGAGCATAGAGCTCGCCCTCGACGTAGTCGGTCAGCAGGAAGAACTCGCCCGACTCGACGCTCCACATCTCGTCCTCGTCGTCGAAGGCACCCAGATGCAAGGCGCGGATGTGGTGTGGCAGATCGTTGAAGGTATCGAAGGAGAGGACCATCGCGTCGGCCCGGTCGGCTCGTCGGTCGTGGCCGAAGGGATCGGGGGACATCGTTCGCAGAACCAGCGTGCGTTCACCGGCATCGGAGCGGACGGTCACCCGCAAGGGCCGTCCGTAGCCATAGTCCTTTCGACCCTCTTGGGCGTCCTGTCCGAGGGGTTGCAGGCTGAGCACGCGGGGCTTCACAAAACCGATGCGGGTCAGGTAGCGCTCGATCGCGTCCACTCGAATCGGTTGGTTGCGTTCCCGCCCCATGCATCACCTAATGCAGCGTCGCACCCGGCTCTGCCCCTGGGAAATCCTCGAGGCAGAGGTAGTCGTACGCCAATTTCATCATGTCCGTATCGGTCAACAGACCGACGAGCTCGCTCTGCTCGTCGATCACGGGCAGACAGCCGAACTTTCGGTCCAACATCAAGCGCAGCGCATCCGAGAGCTCGGAGTCGGCGCGAACCGTCGTGATCTCGCGGTTCATGATGTCGCCGACGCGCACCATCGTCATCATCTCCCTGCGCTCGTCGGAGCTCACGTCGGCGATCGAGCTGATCGACGCCAGGAGGAGGTCGCGTTGCGTCACCAGACCGACCAGCCGCCGCCCCTCGACCACGGGCAGGTGGCGGATTCGGGCGAGCTCGAAGACGTCGTCGACCCAGTTCAGGTCGGTCTCGACGGCGACGCTGATCACGTCGTGGGCCATGCGTTCGGCGACACGCATCGGCTGCGAGAGGGCGTCGCGCAGCTCGGGTGCCGCGTCGACCGACTCGGGGTCGACGTTGTGCAAGAAGGCGAAGGCGAGCTTGATGATGTCGTGGGAGGTGACGATGCCCGCGAGGCGCTCGGCGTCGTCGACGACCAGCACCGAGTCGATCTTCTCTTCGACCATCGTCTCGATCGCCTGGCGCAGATCGGCGTCCGGAGGCAGAGTGACCACCTCGCTCGTCATCACTTCGTGCGCTGGTACCGACTGGAGCAGGTCGTGCTCGTCGTCCGGGTCGATCCCTGCGAGAGCGCTAATCCGCGTGCGAAGGAGGTCACGACGACTGATCAAGCCGACGAGCCGTTCGCCACGCACGACGGGAATGTGCCGGATATTGGCGATCTCCATCACGTCGTTGGCCCAGTCCAAATCCGCGTTTTGGTTCACCGTCACGAGGTTGGTCGTCATGATGTCGCGAATTTTCATCTTGCTCCTTCGATCGGCCGACGGGCCTCAGCGCCTGTCCATACAAGAAAATTGTAAGATTGTAGGCACGTTTCCGACATGATGATTGTCAACGGCCCCCTTGATCCAAGTCAACCACGCAAACTAGACTCTGATCAAGGCCCAGCTTGACTGCCGTCATGTCGTTTTACGGCAATTTGCGGCAAATTAAGGGTAGTTGCAAACCGAGCTCGCCAGCCGGTCTCCCGCCGGGAAGGAGGGCATATGAGCGAGCGCCTGAAAAAAATCGTGGTCGGCTACGACTTCTCCGAGCCGTCCACACAAGCCGTGCGCGTCGCTGTCGACTTCGCCAAGCGCTTCGGCGCGACGCTTTCTGTCGTCACGGCGATTCCAGGACATCTGACGTCAGAGCTGCGCATCGCTCTCGAGCCCCGTGGACCGGTCTATCACGAGATTCCCTTCGACTACGAGAATCGACTGCAAGAGAACGTGCATCACGAAATTCGGAAAAAGCTCGCCGAGATCGACACCGAGGGCGTCGATCTGCGCGTCGAGGTGCCGATCGAGCTGAAGCCGACCAAGCCCTTCGTCTCGCTGCTCGATCTGGCGAACTTCGTCGAGACGGATCTGATCGTCGTCGGCGCGACGGGGATGGGTCGATTGCGAAAGTGGCTCGTCGGCTCGACGGCGGAGCGTCTCGTGCGAAAGAGCCGTTTTCCCGTCTACGTCGTCAAGTCCGATCAACCCATCGAGCTGCGCCGCGTTCTCTGCCCCGTCGATTTTTCCGACGCCTCGCGCTCGGCCCTCGAGTTCGGCGCGACCTTCGCGCGGGCCTATCGCGCCAACCTCGACATCTTGCACGTGATGGAGCCCGTCGTCTCACCGCAGGTCGGGGCCCTCGTCGGCTTGGGTCGGCTGTCCCAGGCCGAAGGGGCGACACTCAAGGCCGAGGCCGAGACCAATGCCGAGGCGAAGTTCGAGCGGCTCGTCGCCGAGGTCGATCTGAGCGGCATCAAGTGGCAGCGACAGTTCTCCGAGGGGCTCGCCGAGTATGTGATCGTCGACCACGTAACGGACAATTCGTACGATCTCGTGTCGATGGGAAGCCTCGGGCGCGGCTTTCTGCGGGGGATGCTGATTGGGAACACGGCGGAGAAGGTGTTGCGCAGTCTGCCGGCCTCGCTCCTCACGGTCAAGCCCGACGACTTCGTGCTCAAGCACCGCTTCTTCCGACGTGTGCGCTAGCATCGCGCGGCGTGGTGGCAGGACTGGCGCTACTCGCTATCTTCCAGCTCGTCGAGCAGGCGATCGAGGTCTGGCACGATCACGCGCCGTTTCTTGAACAGCGCGACGTTGTCGTCCTCCATCGAGCGAATCGTCCGCGAGAGTGTCTCGGGACGCACGGCGATCATCGAGGCGAGATCCTGCCGTGACAACGGCAGATCCAGCTCGAGCGTACCGTCGTCACGCATCTGCCCGTAGTCGTCCTTCAAGGTCAGCAAGAGATGCGAGAGGCGGACGCGCACGGGGAGCGTATTCATGTGCATCATCGAATCTTCCGCCGTGCCGAGGTCTTTGGCCAAGTGATTCAGGAACGACAGGCCGAGAGACGGATTCTGCGACAACAGCTTGGTGACGGTGCGGCTCTCGACGAAACAGATCCGGCTATCCGAAAGCGCCTCGGCGGAAGCGCCGTAAAATCCGCCAGAGAAGAAGGTGCGGTACCCCAGCGTGTGGCCCGCGTGGTAGAGGCGGGTGATCACCTGATTGCCGTGGCTGTCGAGCTTCTTGAGCGCGACGGTGCCGCTCTCGATGCAGTAGACGCCGACGGCGGGATTTCCCTGGTAGAAGATGGTCTGGCCGGCCCGATAGACGTTGCAGATCTTGGCGTCGTTGAGCAGACGCACCTCGTCATCGTTGAGATTCGACCATTCGCTGTTCTGCCGTGCTTGACAAGCAAAGCAACGGACGGGCTCTGGTGCGATCGTCAGCATCTTGTTCGGGTGTTTTTCGCCTGACATGTATCCGCCTTGCCAAAATCCAAGCGGAGTATAGCAAAGGCCAATGCCAGCTGCCAAGAGGATGTATAGGGATTCGTCGAAGTCACAGGCGTGGCGCGAGCTTCCGCGAGGCGAGCCCCGCGATTTTCTCAAACGTGAGGATTCCAGCTATCTGAGCCGTTCGTCAATCAGCCTCGGGTTCCTCGTCCTCGGGCGGCTTCCATCCGACGGTGAGCACGGGGACGGGCGACCGTCGGATCACTTTTTCGGCGACGCTACCGAGGATCAGGTGCGTCAGCCCCGTGCGTCCGTGGGTTCCCATCACGACGAGGTCGAAGGCCTCACCTTCGATGATCTCGATGATCTTCTTGTGCGGTCGACCGTTGGCGAGGCGGCGGTTGACGGCGACCTTCGTTTCGGGGACGCGGGTGAGCACACCTTCGAGCTCTTCTTCAGCCTGGGCGCGGGCGTAGTCGATCAAGGACTGCCCGTCTCCGCCTGGGACGTAGAGCATCAAC